>NZ_JADBRW010000292.1:0-7375 GCF_020247025.1 Microcystis sp. M109S1 | reverse complement strand
CAATAGCGACTCTTGTTCGGGTGTGGGGTAAAATCGGTAAGAATAGGCTTTTTCCATGTCTCACATTTTAGCATATATTTCGTAAATGTGTTAATATTTAACAGTAAAGCCGTCGTAGAACGACGGGGTTTCAGACCCAAAATTTTCGATGACCCATCAAACTCTCAAACTCGCCGGGATGAGTTGCGCTGGTTGTGCTGATTCGATCGAACGGATAATTAAATCTATCCCCGGAGTGATTCGATGTCAAGTTAATTTTGGCATGGAACAGGTGGATGTGGACTATGATCCCAAGCGTACCGATCTTAACACTATTCAAGCAAAAGTTAGGGATGCCGGTTTCCAAGCTACACCGATAACGGAAATTAATCTCGAATCCAGGCCAGAAAAAGAACTTCTCACCAAACTATCGATCGCTATTGTTATTAGTATTATACTTTTTATCGGTTCTTTGCCGATGATGACGGGTTTATCTCTATCTTTTATTCCCCACTGGTTACACGATCCCTTATTACAATTAATTCTCGCTACTCCCGTCCAATTTTGGTGTGGTCAAAGTTTTTATAAAAATGCTTGGAAAGCCTTTAAAAATCGCACCGCCACCATGGACACTTTAGTAGTTTTGGGAACCAGTGCCGCCTATTTTTATTCCTTGTTTTCAACCTTCGGGAGCGATTTTATCGAAAAACAGGGGTTTGATTCCCATGTCTATTACGAAGCATCAGCTATCGTCATTACTCTGATTTTACTCGGTCGTTTCCTCGAAAAACGTGCCAGAAAAGAAACGGCCGCCGCTATTAAACAATTAATGAGATTACAGGCAAAAACTGCTAGGGTGATTAGGGAAGAACAGACGCTAGATCTACCGATCGAAGAGGTTAAAGTAGGAGATATAATTTTAGTGCGTCCGGGGGAAAAAATTCCCGTCGATGGCATAATTATCCAAGGCAGTTCTAGCATTGATGAATCGATGGTGACGGGGGAAAGTTTACCCGTGAGAAAAACCGTCAATCAACAGGTAATCGGAGCGACAATTAATAAAACCGGTAGCCTACAAATGCAAGCGTTACGAGTGGGAAAAGATACGGTTTTAGCTCAGATTGTCCGATTAGTGCAAACCGCGCAAGCATCAAAAGCACCTATACAAAGATTAGCCGATCGAGTGACCGCTTATTTTGTGCCGGTGGTGATGATTATTGCGGTAATAACTTTCTTGTTTTGGATTCTCCGCACGGGTAATCTCACCCTCGCTTTGATTACAATGGTGGAAGTCTTAATTATCGCTTGTCCCTGTGCCCTAGGATTAGCTACACCCACCTCAATTATGGTGGGAACAGGACAGGGAGCAAAACAGGGAATTTTAATTAAAAATGCCGAAAGTTTAGAATTAGCCCATGGCATTACTACTATTGTTCTAGATAAAACCGGAACTCTCACCCAGGGTAAACCAACGGTGACGGACTTCTTGACTCGCGAAGGGGTGGGGGATGGACGGGAATTATCGCTGCTGCAGTTAGTCGTGTCGGTGGAGAATCATTCTGAACACCCGTTAGGAGAAGCAATAGTTAAATATGGGCGGTTAAACGCCATTAAAACCCTAGAAGTAACCGAATTTGACTCAATAACTGGGTCAGGGGTGCAGGGAAAAGTCGGGTCGGATTTAGTGCAAATCGCTACACAACAATGGATAGAAAGTCAAGGGATTGAAACAAAAGTTCTTAAAAAAGTCGCCCACGATTGGGAATGGCAGAAAAAAACCGTGGTTTGGATAGCGGTTAACGGGCATTTAGAGGGGTTGCTCGCCATTTCCGACGTTTTAAAACCTTTTTCTTCTTCAGTGGTCGCCAAGCTCAAAAAAATGGGCTTAGAGGTGATGATGATGACGGGGGACAACCTCGAAACCGCAGAAGCGATCGCCAGCGAGTTGGGTATCCGGCGCTTTTTTGCCGCACTCCGTCCCCAACAAAAAGCCGAAAAAATCGAATATTTGCAGAAAAAAGGGAAAATTGTCGCCATGGTTGGAGATGGCATCAATGATGCGATCGCATTGGCGCAAGCGGACTTAGGTATTGCCATTGGCACGGGGACCGATGTAGCGATCGCCGCAAGCGATATAACCTTAATTTCAGGAGATTTACAGGGAATTGTGACTGCTATTGAGTTAAGTCGGGCAACAATGCGAAATATCAAAGAAAATCTCTTTTTTGCTTTTATTTATAACCTGATTGCCATTCCCATCGCTGCCGGAGTCCTCTATCCTTTTCTGCTCAATCCGATTATTGCCGGTGCTGCCATGGCTTTAAGTTCCCTTTCCGTGGTGACGAATGCTTTACGATTGCGTCGAGTTCATCCCAGGGTGGGGGGATAACTTTCGTTAACAATTCTTAAGGAAAAACTAGAAAAATTAGCTGTACGGGGGATGATACCGTAGAAAAGGCAATAGAATAATCATCGTGATATGACTGACTCCCCTGAAATACCTTATTTATTACGCGCTGCCAAAGGAGAAATCTTACCCCGTCCTCCCGTGTGGATGATGAGACAAGCAGGACGTTATATGCAGATTTATCGAGAATTGCGGGATAAATACCCCAGTTTTCGGGAAAGATCGGAAAATGCCGATTTAGCGATCGAAATCTCCCTGCAACCTTGGCGTGCTTTTCAACCGGATGGGGTGATCATGTTCTCCGATATTCTCACTCCCCTAGCGGGAATCGGTATTCCCTTTGATATTATCGAAAGTAAGGGGCCGATTATCGATTCTCCCATTCGTACTCAAGCGCAGGTGGACCAACTTAATCCCCTCGATCCCGATCAGTCTTTACCTTTTATCAAAACGATTTTAAAAACCCTACGTCAAGAGGTGGGAAACAAATCCACTGTCCTCGGTTTTGTTGGAGCGCCTTGGACTTTAGCAGCCTATGCAGTGGAAGGGAAAGGTTCTAAAAGTTATTCTGTGATTAAAGGGATGGCTTTTTCGGAACCCTCGGTACTGCACCAATTTTTAGATAAATTAGCGGATATGATCGCCACCTATGTCCGTTATCAAATCGATTGTGGGGCGCAGGTAGTACAAATGTTCGACTCTTGGGCGGGTCAATTAACTCCCCAAGATTACGATGTTTTTGCCTTACCCTATCAACAAAAAGTAGTCCGTTTGGTGAAAGAAACCCATCCCGATACACCGTTAATTCTCTACATTAGTGGCAGCGCCGGCGTTTTGGAAAGAATGGCTAAATCGGGGGTTGATATTATTAGCGTCGATTGGACCGTGGATCTGGCTGAAGCGAGACAGCGTTTAGGTAAATCGATGATGGTTCAAGGTAATATCGATCCGGGGGTTTTATTCGGTTCCCAGTCTTTTATTCGCGAGCGGATTATTGATACTATTCGTAAAGCAGGTAATCAAGGTCATATTCTTAATTTAGGTCATGGTGTTTTGGTGGGAACTCCTGAAGATAACGTGCGTTTCTTCTTTGAAACCGCTAAACAAGCGGATCAATTATTAGCAGTTCACGCCTAGGATGTCGTTATCTAGGTTTAGGGAATAGGGGTTAGGAGGTAAGGAAATCGTCTCTAACACCCAACACCTAAGAGTGCATCTCATAATTTAAAATCTACTAAGTTGGGATTCTCTGATAACTTCTGTTGAAAAACTGTGCTTTCTAGGTTGTTTGTTTCCAACCCAGACTCTTGGGGGGTTCTACCCCCCAAACCCCCCGTCGGGGGACGAAGCGCCTCCCCCGAACCCCCTGAGCATTAGTTTTTTTGTGGGATGCTTACACGCAGCTGCTGATATATTTGTAATAATTTAAGAGTCACTGACCATTACTCATTTTTGATATTTCTGCAAAGTTTAGATGCACCTCTCCAAAATCCGAACTCTTGATTCCCTTTTTACTTTCACACTGTCCCCTAAATTCTGCCGTATCAATTAAAATAATGAAAAAAATATTTCTAACGGGTGTGAGTGGCTGTATTGGGCATTATATCGCTGAGATTTTACTGGAAAATCCCGACTATGAATTATATTTTTTAGTTCGTAATCCAGACAAGTTAAAATTTACTTACCAAGGGCGATCAAATGTTCATATACTTTTAGGCGATATGCAAAATATTGGGGTATATGCTGATCTTTTAAAAACAATGAATAGGGCGATTTTAATCGCTACCAGTTGGGGAGGAGAGGAGGAAAGTTATCAGATTAATGTGGTAAAAACCCTGGAATTAATTAGTTATTTAGATGCTCAAATCTGCGATAAAGTCCTCTACTTTTCTACTGCCAGCATTCTCAATAAAAATAATCAACCTTTGCCTGAAGCTGGGGAAATAGGAACTAATTATATCCGCACTAAATATATTTGTTATAGTAAATTTGCTGACCTAGAAATTGCCGATAAAATTATCACTTTATACCCCACTTTTGTCTTAGGTGGTGACGAAAATAAACCCTATTCTCATATCTATGGCGGTTTACCGGATGTGTTGAAATATATCGGTTTAGTGCGTTGGTTTCAAGCTGATGGCAGTTTTCATTTTATCCATGCCAAAGATATAGCTCAAGTGGTGAATTATTTAATCGAAAATCCCGCACCAGAAAGCAAAATTGTCCTAGGCAATCAACGCACAACAGCTAACCAAGCAGTGGAGGAAATCTGTACTTATTTAAACAAAAAAATCTATTTTCGCATTTCTTTATCTTTAACCATTGCTAACTTTTTTATCAAAGTTTTTAACTTGCAGATGGAACCATGGGATCGTTTTGCGATGAATTATCGTCACTTCACCCACTTTAAAACCTATACTCCTGCTGATTTTGGTTTAAAAAACTATTGTTCCACCCTTGATGATGTTTTAGCCTTGCGAGGAATTCCCCGAAAAAAAACCTAAGTAGTTGGACAAAATTAAATTTACAGTCTGGAAAGAGAGAACCCGGAACAGGGAACGGAAAAATATGTATAATTAATTCTGTCTGGATATTTACAGCGCTTTCCCTAAAGATGAAGTCTAACCTAATTCGGCGACGGACTCCCCAAAACGAAAACTTCCTACCTCACCATTAAGATAACTGCTATATCGGTGATTCTTAAATTAGTACAAATATATGAACAACTGCGTGTAAGCATCCCACCGAAAAACTAATGCGCGGGGGGTTCGGGGGAGGCGCTTCGTCCCCCGACGGGGGGTTTGGGGGGTAGAACCCCCCAAAAGCTTGGATTGAGTGATAAAATCAGAAATAAGGCCCAATTCTAGAGATACACCCCCATTCCCTAAAGCCAAATAGATTAATCTTGAAATTGTCTAGCATGAAATTGAGCGTAACGACCATTAAGATTTAATAACTCCTCGTGATTACCCACCTCGATAATTTCACCCTTTTCTAAGACTAAAATACGGTTAGCTTTTCTGACAGTTGCTAATCGGTGAGCAATAACAAATACCGTGCGCTCCGTCATAATTCTTTCTAAAGCTTCCTGCACTAAAGCTTCCGATTCCGAATCGAGCGCGGAAGTCGCTTCATCTAAGATTAAAATTCTCGGATTAGATAAAACTGCTCGCGCGATGGCGATTCTTTGTCTTTGTCCACCCGATAAATTAACACCCCTTTCTCCCACATAGGTATAGTAACCCTGGGAAAGTTCACCGATAAATTGATGAGCGTTGGCAATTTTTGCCGCTTTTTCCACCTCTTGCAGATTAAAATCTCCCTGGCCAAAAGCGATATTTTGGGCTATAGTGCCAGAAAAGAGAATATTTTCCTGTAAAACTACGCCAATTTGTCGCCGGAGACTTTTTAAAGTCACATCACGAATATCCACCCCATCGATTAAAATCTTGCCGGAAGTGGGGTCATAAAAACGCAATAAAAGATTAACTAAAGTGGTTTTTCCCGCTCCCGATGCTCCCACTAAAGCAATCATTTCCCCAGCGTGTGCAGTAAAATTAATATTTTTTAAAACCTGTCTGTCCTCATTGTAAGAAAAATTTACTTGACAATATTCAACTTCTTTGCTGTGGGGTTGCAGATTGATCGCATTCGGTTTTTCGGTAATTGTTGGCAAAATAGCTAACAATTCAAAAATCCGATCCATGGAGGCTTGACCCTGTTTAAATTGATTATAATTACTGGTAATATGGGCGATGGGATCGATTAACATTGCCACCGCTGCCACATAACTAACAAAGTCAATTCCAGTTAAATTCTTTTGGGAAATTTGCCAACCAGCGAGAAAGAATAAAAAGATGACACCGAGAGCTTGTAAGAATCCCACCACGACGTATTGTAAAGCTTTGGTGGATTCTGATAGGTATTGCGCGCGGCGATTTTCCTCCGCTTCTTGGGCAAAAAGCTCGGTTTGATAATCTTCAGCAGCGAAAGCTTGCACCACACGAATACCGCTAAAAACTTCGGTTAATAACGCAGAAATATTAGATATTTTCGCTTGGGCGCGACGAGCGTATTGTAATAATTTTTCGCCAAAAAATCCCACCAAAACCCCTAACAAAGGAGCGATAATAATGACAGCGATCGTCAATTGCCAGTTAACAATAAACATATAGGCAAAGACGACAATTAACTGCAAAGCTGAGGGAATAAAATCATGGAAAAATTTGTTAATTACTTCCCCAATGCGATCAATATCTTCCGTTAAACGATAGGATAAATCACCAGTTTTTGCCGTTTCAAAGTAATTTAAGCCGAGGGTTTGCAGGTGTGCATAAACTTTTTTTCTCAATTCTAGGGCAATTTTTAAAGAAGCTTTTGCCATCAGGGAATCTTGCCCATACTGAGACATTCCCCGCAGTAAAAAAACCACTGCCCCCACCCCCGAAAGTGTCGCCAATGCTTGCACATTTCCCTCACCGATATATCTGGCCATTTGTCCGGCTAACCAAGCTAAAATCGGCCAAAATACCGTAAATCCGATCGTACAGATAAACGCCAAAATAATTGTTTGGGTTTGGGGACGGAGATAGGGAATAAGATTCCAATAACTAGAGCGAGATTTCAAAATAATTTAGCGCCTTTAAATATAAGTAGTCGTGCAAAATTAATTTGCTAGTCGAGATAGGAGACAGTTATCAGTTATCAGTTATCAGTTATCAGATTTGAGTTTTAAGTGTGCAGTATTAAATAGAAGTTTCCTACTGTCTTTTCACTGTTTACTGTTTACTGTTTACTGTTTACTTTTCACTGTTTACTGATCACTGTTTAGACACTCTTGCACTTTGACCAGAGGTTTACTAAGAGGTTTGACATCCTCACCGCCGTAAACGGACGATGATTCCTCACCACGCCACCTTTTTAGACTGGTCGCTGACTGGGGTTAACGCTTCACAGGCTGCTGCTTCTTTAACTGAAGTCTTCCGCTTT
>NZ_JADBRW010000291.1:0-12569 GCF_020247025.1 Microcystis sp. M109S1 | reverse complement strand
CTGAAAGGTCGCGAAAGTCTGTGGACTTTGTGTAAGACAGTACATGGTTTTTTAACCGTGGTATGCAACGGTGGTTGAAGCAGAAACTTAAATCGTGAGGTTTAGGAATCGCCGCACTTTTAGGGCGGCGAGGATGTCAAGATTAATGTCATTTCTTGGATAATTTTGGGCTTTATTGCTGGTGCGATCGCAAAAGCTATTTATCCTGGGCGACAGGGGGGTGGTATTTTTGCCACGACTTTGCTAGGAATTATCGGGGCTTTTGTGGGGGGAACTCTGTTAAATTTGATTCAAACTGGCAGTTTTGCCCTAGCGGGTTCTACCTTAAGCATACCGGGCATTTTTGTCGCTATTATCGGTGCGATCGTGTTTATTTTCCTCTGGGGATTAGTCACGACTTCCCGTCCTGACTAATAGTCTTAACTCCTGTTTATTTGATTAATTCCACCCCATCTTTGCCGTCAATCTCTTGTAGATAAACTTTTACCTGTTCCTCGGCTGCGGTGGGTAGTTTTTTGCCTGTAAAATCCGGGTGAATTGGTAATTCCCGATGACCACGATCAACTAACACTAATAAGCGGATTTTTTGCGGTCTGCCATACTCAATAATAGCATTGAAAGCGGCGCGGATCGTGCGACCTTTATAGATAACATCATCGACTAAAATCACAGTTTTTCCCGTGACATCTAGGGGCATTTTGGTTTTAGCAGGAGTGCGGGTTTTAATGCGATCAAGATCGTCGCGATAGAAGGTAATATCGATCGCTCCCACGGGAACTTTTACCCCTTCTAAGCTTTCAATTTGACTAGCAATTAAATTAGCTAGAGGCACTCCTCGCGTGTAGATACCGATCAAAATCAAGTTATTTAAATCGCCACTTTTTTCGATAACTTCGGAAGCTAAACGGGTAAGGGTGCGACGAATTTCGTCAGCCGAGAGAATTTCAATTAACTGTGGAGTCATAATTTTCCAAGACAAGAGGGGATAGGGGATAGGGAAATTTTTACTTCAATTTTCCTTTAAAACCATCTCTATCATTAAAGAATATAATTATTTTCACTTACCTATTTTACCTCGATCGCTCATGAGTGATGAATTATTGCCAAAATCTGCCCTAGAATTAGCCCAACTGATTCGCACTAAACAAATCTCACCCCTAGAATTAACCCATTTATACCTCGACAGAATTGAGAAATTTGACTGCCAAATTGGTAGTTTTGTCCATGTCGCTGGGGAAAGCGCCCTAGCAACCGCCAGCGCCCAAACGGAACAATTAAGTCAAATCGCCGATACTGCCGAATTACCGCCTTTTTTTGGAGTTCCCACCGCCATTAAAGACTTAAATGCCGTCGCTGGAATGCCCGTTAGTTACGGAGTCGCCGCCCTCCGGGGAAATATTGCCCAGTACGATGAAGGAATCGTCACCAGAATCAAAAGGGCGGGTTTTATCCTTCTGGGCAAAACTGCCACTTCCCAACTAGGTTCCTTTCCCTACACCGAAAATCCGGGTTTTTTGCCGACTCGTAACCCCTTCAACCGCGATTATACCGCAGGAGGTTCTAGTGGCGGGGCAGCGGCAGCTGTAGCGGCGGGTTTCTGCCCGATTGCCCAGGGTTCCGACGGTGGCGGTTCCATTCGTACTCCGGCGGGTTGTTGCGGTTTGGTGGGGATAAAACCCAGTCGCGGGCGCGTTTCCTATGCCCCGGTGGGGGAATTTCAAAGCGGTATCGCCACTAACGGCACTCTTTCTAAGACGGTGGCAGATGGGGCGGCGCTGCTTACCGTGATTTCGGGCTATACGACGGGCGATCCCTACTGGCTACCCGATCCGCCCTTTTCTTTCCTAGAAGCCACTCAAAGAGCCGTAAAACCCCTAAGAATCGCTTTTTCTACTTCCATATCCCCCTTCGGTGAAGCGGCTTCCGTCTATAAAAATGCTGTCCTCGAGACGGCTAAAAATTTGGAAAGCATGGGGCATCATTTAACGGAGTATTCTCCCGATTTACAGGCTTTAATCGCTCCTTTTCGCCGTATTTGGCAAGCGGGGACGGCAGCGGCGGCAATTCCCAAGCAGTTATTAAGTCCCCTTAACCAATGGTTATTAGAGAATTCTGGCAGTGCGGGGGAGTACCTGCAAGCAGTGCAGCAGATGCACATTATTTCGCGGCAAATTGTGGCGATGTTTGATAATTTTGATGTCTTACTTTTGCCCATTTTCCTACATCAACCCCCCAGAATTGGTGAGTGGGAAAATTTACCACCAGAAGAAGCGGTTAATAATATGATTCGTTGGATTGCCCCTTCCCCCATTGCTAATGCGAGTGGCCTACCCGCGATTGCTTTACCAACGGGAGTGGATAGTCAAGGTTTACCCGTGGGAATCCAGTTAGTGGGTAAACCTGCTGATGAAATCACTTTATTGGGATTAGCAACGCAGCTGGAAACTCAGATTTTTTCGCCTCTATTTTGACAGTAAATATTCTTGCCATTGTTCAAAGATTTTCTGGCTCATGTTACCTGTTTGTGTCGCTAAAATTCCTAGCTTTTCCACAAGTGTTAGAATGATGGGCAATCCTAGTTGTAACTTTTCTATAGTTTTTCTTTGAGCAAAAACTTCTCTGGGAGTTCCTTCAATAATTAATTGTCCGTCATCAATGACAAAAATCCAATCAGCCCAGTGATAGACAAAATCTAAATCATGACTTGCTAGGATAATTGTTGTGCCGAGTTGATGAATTTGTTCGAGATATTCTCGTAATTTTTGACTATGACGTGCATCTAGATAAGCCGTGGGTTCATCTAATAAAAGCAAGGTGGGATTCATCACCATTACATCAGCAATTGAAACTTGTTTTTTTTGTCCCAAACTAAGATGATGCACTGGTTCATAAGCTAGGGGAGTTAAAGCAAATTTATCTAGGGTTGCCCACACACGGTCGATAATTTCCGAGGTAGGTAAGTCTAGATTATTTAAACCATAGGAAATATCTTCTTCCACAGTGGCTGCGACTAACTGATGCTCAGGATTTTGAAAAACTAAGCCAATTTGCTGATGTAAATTTCCCAAAAAAGAGCGGTTATATTGAAAGGGTTTTCCTTGCCAATAAATTATACCTTGCTGGGGTTGATATAAACCACTAGCTAAAAGAAATAAGGTAGTTTTTCCACAACCGTTCTGTCCGATTAAAGCATACTTTTTTCCCACGGAAATTGTAAGATCAAAATTTTTAATAGCTCGACTGGAAAGACAAGGATAACTATAGGAAACATTTTGAAATTCCAATAAATTTTGAGTCATTTTAGTTGATAACTAAGTTAAGAATAATCAATAAACTGCAACCGAATAAAGCTTCAAATATGTATCTTCTTTGAGATTGATAAGAACGGGAACTAGACATTTTTAAACTTCCTTGAAATCCTCGCGCTTCTAAACTGATAGAAATCTGACGATAATTATTAAGAGTTCGCTGGAATAACTGCCCTCCCAAAATACCAATACTTTTCATTCCTCTTGACCAACTTTGATAACCACAACGGGAATTTTGTGCTGTCCAAATTTCTTGAGCAACTTCTAGTAAGCTAAAAATAAAACGGTACATCAATAATAATAAATCTGTCAATAAAATCGGACATCGCCATTGTCTGAAAACTTGTAAGATTTCAATAAAGGGAGTGGTTAAAATTAGAAAATATAGACAATTTGTCATCGCCCAAATTCTGGGGAATAAAAACCCAACTTGCTCCATACCTGTTTGGCTAATATAGAGATACAAATAACCTAAAGAAAATCCCAGACCTTGCCAAATATCCTGCTGAATTATTGATTTTTTATCCCACGGTACACCATTAATAATAAAAGCAGGTAAACTAATTAAAGAAAACCCCAAAGGTAAAGATAACAAGCGCAGATAAGTCCTTTGGGGAATCCCCGCATAGATAGTAATTGCTATAGTCAACCAAAAACCGACGAGTAACTGCACAGGCCAAGAGGAAATTAGCGAGAGAATTAATAGAACTATCGTCAACAATAGCTTAGGATTTGGAGGCAACCAACGCAGACGATTTTTGTAAGCAAGACTATCAATTAGATGGCTCATTTCTACTAATTGCTATTCTCCTCTGTGGAGGCAGATTGTTCTTTTTCAGTCCTTCCTTTATATAGTCCGATAACAAAACCAATCACCCCCGCCCCCAAGGCGGCTTGGGATGCAAAAAGTAAACTTTCTACCTCACCACTAGGCGGTTCAAAGAAAGGTCGAAACCATGATTTATACTCAGGATTAAGTTTAGTGATTGCGGTTTCTGCTTGGTCATCAGCCCCGCTAAATTCGCCCTGCACAAAAACTAAGGGCAAAACTGCTAGAAGAATTACGGCCATAGCCAAAAGCCAATTATTTCTTAGAGAATATCGGTTCATAATTCAGCCTTACCCTTGTAATAATTTGATAGTCTCTAACTCTTTTTTTCCGTAAGACTCTAGCCAATTCCAGACCAATAATGTCAGTAATCCTTCGCTAATGGCTAGAGGAATTTGAGTCAGAGCAAAAATTCCCGCAAACTTGATAAAAGATGCCATAAACCCACCGTCAAGCGCAGGAAAGGCTAAGGCTAATTGGATAGAAGTGGTTATATAGGTGAACAAGTTTGCTAGGGCAGCGGCACAAAAAATAGCCACTCTTTGTTGTCCTGTTTTTAGAAGCAAATGATAGATACAATAGGCAACTAATGGTCCAATTATAGCCATAGAAAACATATTTGCCCCCAGAGTAGTCAACCCGCCATGAGCTAATAACAAAGCCTGAAATAATAACACTAAAGTTCCCAAAACAGTCATCGTCAAGGGACCGAACAAAATTGCTCCTAAACCTGTCCCCGTCGGATGAGAACAACTACCTGTAACCGAGGGAATTTTTAAGGCTGAGAGAACAAAAGTATAAGCACCAGCTAGGGCAAGCAATAGCTTAAGTTCGGGATGTTCTTGAGTGATACGAGTTAAAGAACGTAAGCCAAAAATGAAAAAAGGAAGCGATATTATCCACCAAAAAGCTGCCCACTGTACAGGCAAAAACCCTTCGGCAATGTGCATAGCTGCCGCTGGATTGGCTGAATTAATTAATAGATGAACAGTCAGCACCGCTATCAGAATTAAGCGGCAATATTTCTGGATATTCATTCCGTACCTCGCGGATTTGACTAGATTTGGTCGCACATTCCTCAGGCATTCTGACTAATAAGGATAATCCTTAATCACAGCTGCGGGACAGTGGCAGATTTGCACTGCGCTTTCCCTGATTACTCTAATCATTTTAGTTGGTTAGAGTTGAATGTTTCCTCAACATATCATGCTTAGGATCAAGGGAGAGAATTTATACAGGAAATCTTAACTTTTGCACTGTTAAGCATTATGAAGTTTTGTTGTTACTAATTAACTAGCGATACTTTCGGTAAATTGGGGAATGGAAGCGATAAGTTTACGGGTGTAATCACTTTGGGGAGAGTTAATAATTTGGTTAGCTGTACCCATTTCCTCAATTTTACCTTTATTCATCACCATAATGCGATCGCTCATAAATCTGACGACACTTAAATCGTGGGAAATAAAGATATAAGTGAGATTAAATTCCTGTACTAATTAACTAGCAAGACTTTCGGTAAATTGGGGAATGGAAGCGATAAGTTTACGGGTGTAATCACTTTGGGGAGAGTTAATAATTTGGTTAGCTGTACCCATTTCCTCAATTTTACCTTTATTCATCACCATAATGCGATCACTCATAAATCTGACGACACTTAAATCGTGGGAAATAAAGATATAAGTGAGATTAAATTCCTGCTGTAATTCTTTGAGTAAATTTAAGACTCCCGCTTGCACGGAAACATCCAAAGCAGAGACAGATTCATCACAGATAATAAACTGAGGATTTAAGGCTAAAGCGCGAGCAATACACACCCTTTGTCGTTGTCCTCCTGATAGTTGATGGGGATAGCGATCAAACCAATTAGGATCAAGTTTAACTCGTTCTAATAAATATTCTACTCGTTCACGTTGCTTTTGGGAATTGCCGCCGGTATGATGAATAACCAGCGGTTCTAAAATTGCTTTACCAATGGATAAACGGGGATTCAGGGAGTTGTAGGGATTCTGGAAAACTATCTGTAATTCCCGTCGCAGTAATCTTAATTTTGGATCGCTGGGGTTTAATTTAGCGAGATTTTCTCCTCGGAAATAGATATTTCCAGAAGTGGCAGGAATTAAGCGCAGAATTGTCCTTGCTAGGGTTGATTTCCCGCAGCCCGATTCACCGACTAAACCGAGGGTTTCCCCCTGTTTAACGGTAAAACTGATCTGATCTACGGCATTAAAAAAAGTCTTTAATTGCCCGAAAACTCCCTTAACCGGAAATCTAACCGATAAATTTTCTACCGATAAAATATTCTCGTGATCTTGTAAACCTTCAATTCTGCTTTCTTCCTCCTGGAGAGTAATAAATTTAACTGCTGGTGGAGTAATTTCCTGTAATTCAATAATCTTACCTTGGCAGTCTTTTTCGACTCGTAAAAAATCGCTGACAGTGGGCAATTTTTCTGGACGAGAGTTTAAGCGAGGACGACAGGCAAGTAAACCTTTTGTGTAGGGATGTTGGGGATAATTTAATACTTCTTCTTTAGTTCCCTGTTCGACAATTTCTCCTTGATACATCACGACAATTTGATCGGCAATTTCGTTAATAACTCCTAGATCATGGGAGATAAAAACCATTGACATTTCTCGATCGCTTTTACACAAATCTCGTAATAATCTTAATATTTCTGCTTGGACAGTCACATCTAAAGCGGTGGTTGGTTCATCGGCAATTAATAGAGTAGGATTACAAGAAATCGCCATGGCAATCATTACCCTTTGTAATTGTCCCCCCGATAATTCGTGAGGATAACGCTTGAGAATTGCTTCTTTTTGTTCCTGAATATAAGTTCTAATTTTTTCTCTGACATGACCCTTATTTTCTAAGGGAAAAGTTTCTATATACTTCTCCTCCAACTGTTCATCACTGGGTAATAAGCGCACTTCTTGCAGTAGAGAGATGGCTTGATTTTTTGCCTGTTCAGTGGTGACTTTTTGATGAAGAAGAATCGCTTCGGTGAGTTGAAACTCGATGTTATAAACTGGATTAAGAGAACTCATTGGTTCTTGGAAAATCATCGCCATTTCTCCCCCGCGATAATAACGCAATTCTTCCGGGGGAATAGATAATAAATCTACTGCTTGCATTGACTGACCTTTTGCCGGACGAAAGCAAATTTCTCCCCCGGTAATTTTCCCCGGAGAGGGAACCAATCCCATGAGTGCGAGGGAGGTGACGGATTTTCCTGAACCCGACTCCCCCACACAACCGAGAACTTGACCTTTCTGCAAGCTAAAACTAATGTTATTAACGGCGACTGTTGTTCTTTTCTGATTAGAAAATTCAACGGTGAGATGGCGAACGTCGAGAACTTTGTTATCCATAGCTCTTTAACTGGTGAAACCTAGCATCATCTTAACCTAAGTTGTCAATTTTAACTATATAGCAGTTATCTTATTGGTGAGATGGGAAGTTTTCCTTACCCAATCAGGTTACACTTCATCTTGATGAGAAACGCTATATTCATCTTCACTCATCAACAAATAACACTAAATCCTGTTATTAAAGAATGATTATTTATTCACCCTATTGCCTATTGCCTTTTGCATGAGTGCCTCTCCTCATAAGTAGCCTATACTCAACGTATTTAGTATAACAGGTGAGCTTTTTTTAGCTACAAGAAGACCCAGAGAATAGGGAGGCTAAAGTGTTGAAAGTATCATCAATATTTAAAACTAAACCTTTTGCTGTCCGGTTATCCCATAAGAGTTAAGGATAAACACAAAGGCACAAAGAACACAAACAGAAAGACAGATTCGATTTACTGATAAATATAGCTTTTTCTGTTTAAAAACCGTCCAAAAAAGGAATAGAGCCTGAAACTCTATTCCTGAATCAAAAATTGCAGTTAATTTTTAACCCTATACTACCGCAGAAGTCAAAGCTTCTTTGAGGATAGCGGCTTTATCGGTTTGTTCCCAGGGTAAATCGAGATCATTGCGACCAAAATGACCATAAGCGGCCACATCTTGGTAAAAACGCTCGCCTCTTTCACTGGGTAAACCGCGCAGGTTAAAGGTTTGGATAATACCGGCCGGACGGAGTTCAAAGTATTTATTGATTAAGTCCAGAATCACATCATCAGCGACTTTGCCAGTGCCAAAGGTTTCCACGAAGAGACTCACCGGACGAGCTACCCCAATCGCATAACCCACTTGAATCTCGCACTTATCGGCCAAACCAGCAGCGACGATATTTTTGGCCACATAACGGCAAGCATAGGCCGCAGAGCGATCGACTTTGGTAGGATCCTTACCGGAGAAAGCGCCGCCACCGTGACGAGAATAGCCACCGTAGGTATCGACGATAATTTTCCGTCCCGTTAATCCCGCGTCGCCTTGGGGTCCACCAATGACGAATTTTCCGGTGGGATTAACCAGATAACGGGTATTGGCATCGGGTTTAATCTCTAAATCGCTGAAGACCGGTTGTACTACCGCTTCCCAGAGATCACTTTTAATCTTTTGTTGGACGAGATCATTATCGGTGATATCGCCGATAGTAGCATCGTGTTGGGTAGAAACAAGGATAGTATCGATACCCACGGGACGACCATCTTCATAAATGACCGATACTTGCGTTTTACCGTCGGGACGCAGATAGGACAGTTCACCCGTTTTTCTGACTGCCGCTAAACGGCGAGCGATGCGGTGGGCTAAACTAATCGGTAAGGGCATAAATTCGGGGGTTTCATTGCAAGCGAAACCGAAGACAATACCCTGGTCTCCCGCACCAATTTTATCGAGTTCATCATTGCTGAGAAGTTCGCGATTTTCCTGAGCAGCCGTGACACCCTGGGAAATATCGGGAGATTGTTCGTCTAAAGCGACTAAAACGGTGCAACTATTCGAGGAAAAGCCGTTATCTGCGTTTATATAGCCGATTTCAGCGATTTTCTTGCGAACTAAATCGACGAAATGAACCTGTGCTTTCGAGGTGATTTCACCAGTAATCAAGACTAACCCTGTATTGACAACCACTTCAGCCGCTACACGACTGTGGTCATCTTGGGATAACAGAGCATCGAGAATAGTATCAGAAATCTGGTCACAAATTTTATCGGGATGTCCCTCTGTAACCGATTCGGAGGTGAACAAATAACGTTTAGACAAGTGATGTCCCTCACATGGTAGTACATTTGAACGCACAAAGATTCCAAGAAATCTTTGATCATATAGTGTAACAGGGAATTTGTAGAGATCGAGTATGTTCAATAAGAAACCGCCCGAACATTGTCCGGACGGAGTGTGGTGTGAGGAGTGAACGGAAACTTTCGTCTCCGCTAATTCCATTGTAGATGACAACTTAGAATCTTGAGCGATTTGAAACAAACTAGCCCAAAAAATTTTTATTTCTTGAAGGGGTTGACTAATGCCCGATCCCCTTCTCGATGATGTAGCCTGATTAATAGAGGTCGCAGAGCTATACGGAAAGATTATGACAGTCACAGCCGATTATTTAGAACAACTCAATCCTTCTCAGCGCCTTGCTGTGGAGCATTTTTGCGGCCCCCTGTTGGTGGTTGCTGGAGCAGGATCGGGAAAAACCAGCGCTTTAACCTATCGTATCGCCCATTTGATCCGTCATCACAAGGTCGATCCAGAAAATATTCTCGCAGTCACTTTTACCAATAAGGCGGCCCGGGAAATGAAAACGAGAATTGAAAAAACTTTTGCTCAACAGCAAGCACAGGAAAAATACGGTCAAAGATTAGAACTTTTGGAAGAATACGAACAGAAAAAACTCTTTTCTCAAGTTTATCGCAATTATACTAAAAAACTCTGGATCGGGACTTTTCACAGTCTTTGTGGTCGGATTTTGCGCTATGACATTAATAAATATCAGGATGAATATGGTCATAGTTGGCAAAGGAATTTCTCAATTATGGACGAATCTGATGCCCAGAGTTTAGTAAAAAATATCGTCACTAAACAGATGAATTTAGATGATAAAAAATTTGATGCTCGCAATCTACGTTATGCGATTAGTAATGCCAAAAACTTAGGGTTAACTCCCAGGGATTACGCCAGAGAAAACCCTCATTTTCGGGGAAAGGTCATTTCTGAGGTTTATCAGGCTTATCAGATGCAATTGGCACAAAATAATGCCCTAGATTTTGATGATTTGATACTGGTTCCAGTCCGTCTTTTTCAGCAAAATGAATCTATTCTCGGTTATTGGCATACGCAATTTAAGCATATTTTAGTCGATGAATACCAAGACACTAACCGGATTCAGTACGAGTTAATTCGGCTTTTGTCCACCAATGGTGAAACGAAAAAAAGTGAGTGGAATTGGACGGATCGATCGATTTTTGTGGTGGGTGATGCCGACCAATCTATCTATAGTTTTCGGATGGCAGATTTTACTATTCTGCTCAATTTTCAAGCGGACTTTGGCGATGGTTTACTCGATGATGATACTCGCACGATGGTGAAACTACAGGAAAACTATCGTTCACGGGAAAATATTCTGCAAGCGGCAAATAAGTTAATTGAAAAGAATAGTCAAAGAATCGATAAAGTCCTTGTTCCCACCAGAGAAGGAGGCGAGAGTATTTATGTTTTTAAAGCCAGAGATGAACAGGAAGAAGCAGCTTTTGTTATCGATAAAATTCGAGAATTTACTCAAGAAAACCCCGAATTAAATTGGGGTAGTTTTGCCATTCTCTACCGAATTAATGCCCAATCTCGCCCCTTTGAAGATGGGTTAATTCGCAATAATATCCCCTATAATATTGTCGGGGGATTTAAATTTTATGATCGACAGGAGATTAAAGATGCGATCGCTTATTTACGAGTGATTGCCAATCCTGCTGATACCGTTAGTTTACTGAGAATTATTAACACTCCCCGGCGCGGTATCGGTAAAACCACAATCGATAATTTGCTCAAAGCTGCCCAAGAATTAGGAGTACCTTTATGGGAAATTATTAGCGATGAAACTTCCGTTAATACTCTCGCCGGTCGTGCGACTAAAAGCATCAATAAGTTAGCTAAAATTATCCAAAACCTGCAAGAAAAAATCACCGATTTATCCGCTAGTGAAATCTTAGACCAAATCATGGAAGATTCGGGATATATCGATGAATTAAAACAGCAGGGAACCGAGGAAGCTGATACCCGCATCGAGAATATTCAAGAATTGTATAGCGCCGTCGTACAATTCCAAGCAGAAAACGAAGAAACCAATCTACAGGAATTTCTCGCTAGTGCTAGTTTAGCCTCGGATTTAGATAATCTTCAGGAAGGTCAAGAAAAAGTATCCTTAATGACCCTTCATTCCGCCAAAGGTTTAGAGTTTCCTATCGTCTTTTTAGTCGGTTTAGAACAGGGCATTTTTCCCCATAATCGTAGTTTAAACGATCCCATTGCCCTTGAGGAAGAACGCCGTTTGTGTTATGTGGGAGTGACTCGGGCCAAGGAACAATTATTTTTAACCTACGCAAAAGAAAGATATGTCTGGGGGAATAAAGAGATGAAGGTAGCTTCCCAATTTTTGCAGGAATTGCCCCCAGAATTGCTCACAAGCAACCTGAAACCGAAAAAGACCCCAAAAGTGGTTCCCATTCAAACAACCGCCTCTAATCAAAGAAAATGGGGCGTAGGCGATCGAGTGTTACACTCTACTTTTGGAGAAGGAGAAGTGACCCATATCCTTGGTGAGGGTAAAAAAATGAATCTAGCGGTCAAATTTTCGGGTTTAGGTCAGAAAATCATCGATCCTCGCACCGCACCCATGCAACTTATCCACGAATAGGTAATCATCTGTAGGGTGGGTTAGGCGAAAATAAGTTATACTCTGACTAAAAATTGAGTATTCGCCGTAACCCACCAGATCAGCAAATAGGTAATCATCTGTAGGGTGGGTTAGGCGAAAATAAGTCATACTCTGACTAAAAATTGAGTATTCGCCGTAACCCACCGGCTTTTTTCTCTCTATCTCCCCACTGATAACTGATTACTGTTCACTGATAACTGACACCCCCTGATTCCTCAACTCCGATCGCTACCTGCTGTTAGAATGGAGAATTGCGGTCAGACTGACGATAAAATTGAGAAGCTAAATCCTTGATTCTTAATAGTTGTTGAGAAACTTTCCGCCTACTATCGAAATTATCCGATAATATGGGCAACAGCGAGTTAGTCTATCTCAAGGTCGCGAGAGGACTCCCGTTAGAGCCGCCCTTGCTTAACGGGAGATGAATCGCGACCAAAATGAAACTAACGCGGTAGCGTTTCCACTTTCGAGGGATTTCGCTAGAATACAGAAAGCGGTAAAGCGCGTAAGGGATCACGGAAACCTCCCGCTCCTTTGTACCTCGGAACAAATATCGCCCTTGAAAATGTAATGGTGACGGGTCAAGCAGCATAGAAGCTTAACGG
>NZ_JADBRW010000290.1:0-6664 GCF_020247025.1 Microcystis sp. M109S1 | reverse complement strand
TTTGAGTATTAAGTGAGCAGTATTAAATAGCAGTTTCCTACTGTCTTTTCACTGATTACTGATTACTGTTTACTGATAACAGCAAAAGGCTGACAGCTTAATCTTCACCGTTCACCGACAACTTTTTTAATTGATGATGTCAGTTATCAGTGGGTCAGTCATCAGTGACTAGATTTGAGTATTAAGTGAGCAGTATTAAATAGCAGTTTCCTACTGTCTTTTCACTGATTACTGATTACTGTTTACTGATAACAGCAAAAGGCTGACGGCTTAATCTTCACCGTTCACCGACAACTCTTTTAATTGATGATGGTGGTCATTGTAGGCTTGAATGCGCTCAGAAACGCGATTATCAACGGCATTTTTTGCCTGTCGGATAGCGTTAAAAATTGAAGGCGCTTGGGAACTGCCGTGACTGATCACACAGACCCCATCGACTCCAAATAACAGTGCGCCACCGTGTTCCGCATGATCCATGCGTTGTTTGATCTGTTTAAGATTGGGTTTAATTAAAGCCGTCCCGACTTTACCCTGTATCCCCCTAGGTAATTCCTCTTTGAGAATTTGTAGGATAATTCCCCCCACCGCTTCGGCAAATTTTAACAGGACATTACCGACAAAACCATCGCAGACGATCACATCAAATTGTCCCGATAGCACATCCCGGCCTTCCGCATTGCCGATAAAGGGAATTTGCTGGTTATTTTCTAATAATTCGTAGGTTTTTAGGGCGAGATCGTTACCTTTGCTGGCTTCTTCGCCAATATTGAGTAAACCGACTTTCGGTTCTTCAACACCCATAACGTATTTACTGTAAATTGTCCCCATTAGGGCAAACTGCTCTAAATATTTGGGTTTACAGTCCACATTCGCCCCGACATCGAGGATAATCACCGATTTACCCGCCAACATCGTCGGCAGCACCGCACCGATCGCCGGGCGATCGATTCCTTTTAAACGACCTAAACGCAGTAACGCTGCCGCCATGGCTGCCCCGGAGTGACCGGCGGACACCACCGCATCGGCGCGATTTTGTTTGACTAAATCCATGGCCACATTAATCGAGGCCGCTGGTTTGCGACGGATAGCGGTGATCGGTTCTTCGTCCATGGCCACCACTTGCTCTGCGTGGACGATGGTGAGATTCTTGGGACGGGGATGATGCTGGAAATAAGCCTCAATCCGTTCAGAATCGCCGACTAATAATACTTCTACATCTAATTCTTCGGAAGCTCGCATCGATCCCGCGATAATCTCGTTGGGAGCGTGGTCACCTCCCATCGCATCTACCGCGATTCTTGCCCGATTTAATGCCGTTTCTGCCATTGAGTCAGTGGGATAGAAATCTTTAATAAGTTGAGCGGCAGCTCTTGACAAAAGCTGGCCGATCGAGGATTAGTGTTTTCTGATCGAGCAATTGTTAAAAATTACCAATCATCTCTATACAATAAGGCATCATTGCGATTAAGGAAAAGATGTTCTCAGTTTTTAATTTGGCAGTTTTCGGCTTTCTCTTGGGTTGGTTGGGGGGGCAATCCCAACCGATCGCCAATATTCCCCTAATTTCTTGGCAAAATCAACCTATTTTCCACCTTCCCACCGCTCCCGATCCCCGGGTGGCGGCGATCGTGGCCGATTATCTGCAAGACTTGACTAAAAAAGGTTTAAACTCTAGTCAACAACGGGTCTTAATTGAGACGGAATGGGCTGATTTAGCTGATCATCAGGGTAATCTGCCCGCTTCGGGGGCCTCTTTAACTAAAATCGCCACTACTCTCGCCGCCGTGGAAACCTGGCCTCTCGATCATCGTTTTGCTACTCGTTTTTACAGCACGGGAGAGGTAAAAAACGGGGTGTTAGAGGGAGATTTAATTATTGAAGGGGGAGGGGATCCTCTGTTTGTCTGGGAAGAAGCGATCGCAGTGGGCAATGGCCTCCATCAATTAGGCATCCGTCAGGTCAAAGGCGATCTGATCGTTACGGGTAAATTCGCCATGAATTTTCAAACCGATCCCCTCAAAGCGGGAGAATTGCTGAAAATTGGGCTTAATCAATCGAAATGGTCAAAAGAAACCCAAAAAGCTTTTCAGAGCCTTCCTAGCGGCACACAAGCCCCACAGGTGAAGATTTTGGGCATGGTTCGAGCCAGTCAAATTCGCCCCGAAAATGCCCGATTATTGTTGCGTCATCAGTCCTTGACTTTAACGGAACTGTTGCGTCAGATGAATATTTATAGTAATAACGTCATGTCAGAAATGTTAGCGGAGTTGCTCGGCGGCCCGGCGGCAGTGGACGCAATTAATACTAAAATTACCGGGGTAGGAGCGGAGGAAATTCAATTAATTAATGGTTCGGGATTGGGTGTAGAAAATCGCTTGTCTCCCCGGGCAGTTATTGAGATTCTCAAGGCCTTGGATCGCAAGTTAGCCAATCAACCGATACAAGTCGCCGATTTATTTCCGGTGGGGGGACGCGATACCAAAGGAACTATGCAGTGGCGCGCCATTCCCAAAGGAGTGATGATTAAAACTGGAACTTTGGCCCAAGTTAGCGCTTTAGCCGGAGAAATTCCCACCCAAGAAAGGGGTAAAGTTTGGTTTGTGATTATGAATGCTGGTAGTAGCAATATCGAGGGATTCAGAAATCAGCAGGATCGAGTTTTACAAGCTTTAGATCAACACTGGCAAATTCTCCCGGAAGCCACTAAAGGATCGATTCCGCCAAGGGCCTTTTTAGGTGATCCTAGTCGGGTAAGTCAGGGTTTCTAAGGGGTTGATATCAACTTGACAATCAAATTTAGTTTGGTGGGGAGGAACTTTGAGAAGGTTTTGGACTTACTTTTCTGGAGAAGCTGACTACTTTTCTGCCACTCTCTCCTTGCCTTTGCTGCCAATCGGCAAACATCGTATCTCAATCATAGTGACAAAATTTTGCCAGTTTTTCCTGAAATTGAGCAAAGGATGCGTGGTTAAACGCATCCAGAAATTTTTAAGGATAAAAACACATTTGCGGCAAAGCAAGGGATTCTTCCCAACCCATCATGAGATTGAGACATTGTACCGCTTGTCCCGATTGTCCCTTAACTAAATTATCGATCGCTGACATCACTATCACTCGATCGGTTCTCGGATCCACTTCAATACCGAGATAACATAAATTAGTGCCACAGGCCCATTTAGTTTGCGGATAGACTCCCCCCGGTAGGATTTTGACAAAGGGAGAAGCGCGATAAAAAGCATTGTAGATAGTGATCAAATCATCCCGCACCAGATTGGGATCCCGCAAAGTTGCATAGACTGTGGACAGGATACCCCGGACCATAGGCATTAAATGGGGAGTGAACTGAACGCGCACCTCATGACCGGCTAAATCACTGCAAATCTGCTCGATTTCAGGAGTATGACGGTGTTTTCCCGCTACATTATAGGCCCCGATCGAACTATCTGCTTCTGCCAATAACATATTAATCTTAGCTTGTCTTCCTCCCCCCGAAGTTCCCGATTTGGCATCAATAATCGTGGTTTCCGGGACAATTAAACCCTGTTTTAACAGGGGAGAAATCGCCATTAAACTAGCAGTAGGATAACATCCGGGGCAACCGATCAAAGAGGCATTTTTAATATCTTCCCGATAAAGTTCCGGTAAACCGTACACAGCCGTAGATGCGATCGCTTGATCCTGACGTTCCTTGCCATACCATTTACTATAGGTTTCTAGGCTAGTAAAACGATAATCTGCCGACAGATCCAACACTTTACACCCTTTAGCGATCAAAGGAGGAGCTAAATCACAGGCTAAACCATTGGGTAAACCCAAGAAAACCACTTGACAACGGGAGGCAATTGTCTCTAAATCGATCGCCTCCACATTAAGATTAATACTATGACCGAGATGGGGATATAAATCACTGTAGGGTTTCCCCGCACTACTATCGCCCCCCAGATAGACTAATTCGACAAGGGGATGTTCTTTGAGCAAACGTACCAACTGTACGCCACCATATCCCGAAGCGCCGACAATACCCACTGAAACCTTCTGTCCTTGCGTCATTTCCCTTATTCCTAAAAATTCTTATCGTTAATATAACGCTTTAGTATGGCTGAATTTTAGCCTAACCAGCAGGATTTAAATCAAAAAACTTCCTGTAAAAATCTAGTATCTCGGCCGGGTTGTCCATAAACCGTCAATTTCTCTTGATCAATAGGCAGTTATCTTAATGATGAGGTACGAAGTTTTCGTTTGAGGGAATCTGTCATATTTACAATTTTGAGCGCACTGTAAATTCATAATCTCCTCCCGGTTCTAATTGATAATCGTAGCGTTCTAAAAACCGATTCAAGGGTTCAAAAATCAAAGCCCTACCTAGGGAAGGTTGTACTAATAACTTGCCTTGAAGAAAATGCCATTGAAAACGCCATTGATATTGTTCCGTCCGCACTTCTCCCTCTAATTTACCCGTTTGCCAAGATTGCTTAATTATCCGCACATAAGCCGTGCTTTCTGGTCGATTGCCGCTACTCACCTGAACTCTACCTATAGATTAAATATCAAACATTAAGATAGCGAATTAATCCTTGTTTGTCATTACTTGAGCTAATTTTCTCGACTTTATTCTGGGGCAGTGACTTCATTAACCTTAGAAACCAAGACATTTAATTGAAAAGGTCGCCCCATTTCCTGAGTAATGAATTCTTCCAACAATTCTACCTGTCTGGGGGTAATACTTTCCGCAGTTCTTACTACTAATCTCACCCGGGGAGGTTGCTTGAGCCAATTAATCGAAGATTCCAATAATTCTGCCCGTTGAAAAGTAATCGTTCGTTGTAATAAAGCTTTTTTGAGCAACCTTTCTAAGCGAGCTTGATTGGCCAGAGTTGCAAAACTTATTCCTAACGGAATTAGCAAAACTGCTGTCAGGATAGAAGTCAAAATTAGAGCGTTACGCGCCCGATGAAAATTAGAATAACCTGCCAGCAAAAAGACCAACAAACAGGAGAGAGCAATGCCTAATAAATTGGTAATATATAACAGAGTTGCCCCCAAACTTAGGACCCAATTCCCTTGGGATAATCCTAAACCAATCGTACAAACTGGCGGCATTAAAGCCACGGCGATCGCTGTTCCCGCTAAAGTACCTGAAATTTTCGGTTCTATTTTAGCATAACCACTGATTGCCCCCGCGGTAATTGCTACTCCTAAATCTAAAAGATTCGGTTGAGAACGAGCTTGAATTTCACTACCAAATTCAGAAATTCCGATCAATAATCCCAGCAACCAAGCTATCGCTAAAGCGATAATCGTACCGACTAAAATTGCCAAGGCCGACTTACGAATTAATCGCCAACTGCCAATTAAACCACCAAAAGCAAGACTACGAATCGGCAACATCAAAGGGGCAATAATCATCGCCCCAATAATCACTGCCGCACTATTGGCGACTAAGCCAAAGGTAGCGATCGCACAAGAACTGACAATCAAAGCTAGATAGGGAAAATCGAGGGACGCTTCTAACCATAAATCGCGCCACATAGTCCGCGATTGTTGCCAGGTCAAGGGTTTTCTTGAGAACCACGAGTAGGGCCGTTCTTTTCTCGTCATGGGGCTGAGGAAGATTGACTTTTCTTTTACTTATAGCTTTTTTTGTCTAATCAATGTATATTTGTCTCATTTTCTTTAACTAATCTTACGTTTTTTTTCTTCCCCTCCATTGATGAAACCTCATGACCAATTTGCTAAAAACTATCTGGAAGAATTATTATCGCCTCTAGGCCAGGTAGAAATTAGCAAGGAAATTACCGACGAAAACCGACAAATTGATCTATTTTTTTCGCCTCATCCAGATCGGCAAATAACTGTCGATAATCTAGGATTATTAGGTCAAATTGCCCTAAATAGCACTCTCCTAGAACCCTATCGTAATTCTCCCACTCGTGCCGATGTGCGTAATTGTCTGGCGAAATTAACCGCCGTTTTTGCTGAACTACAGCGACAGGCCAAACGAGAAAATAGCCCCTACAATGAGGAAAATTTGCCCCGTTTATGGATTCTTGCCCCTCTGGTTAGTGAAACTATATTAAACGGTTTTGGGGCGGCCTTAGACCCGAATTGGCCCGAAGGGGTGTATTTCTTGCCTCCTTTACAGCGCACGGCTATTATTGTGATCAATCAACTTCCTGTTAATTTTCACACCCTCTGGTTAAGGTTATTGGGTAAGGGTAAAACTCAGAATCAAGCCGTGCGAGAGTTGCTAGAATTACCAATAGGGAACAACTACCGTCAAAATGTCATAGAACTATTAGTTAGTTGGCGGGTGAGCGTGGAAATACAAAATATTTTAGAAGAAGAAGATCGAGAGGTGTTTATGACGTTATCCCAAACTTATCTGGAATGGAAAGAAGCAGTGAGACGACAAGCTCTTGAAGAAGCTCTTGAAGAAGGTCTTCAAGCAGGTCTTCAAGCAGGTCTTCAAGAGGCGCGTCGGGGGATGATCGAAAATTTACTACAAGTGCGCTTTGGACAGTTAGTTGACATCCTCACCGCCGTAAACGGACGGTGATTCCCAAACCTCACGATTTAGGTTTCTGCTTCTTTCCCTTGCGGGGTTTCGCACCTGCCTTAACAGATTTACTCTGTTCTGGTCTTATGGTCGCTCTACAGACTGACA
>NZ_JADBRW010000029.1:0-4632 GCF_020247025.1 Microcystis sp. M109S1 | reverse complement strand
TTTAACTTTAAACTCTAAGACAAACATTTTACGCAGGGGGTACTTAGATAAAATCAGTATAGCACAATAAAAGTTAAGTTAACAAGCTATAGTTTAAAAAGCCGTCCTTTTAGGACGGGGCTTTAACCCAAAATTTCGGTAAGCGATTTTCCGGTACATCATCTACCCCCAAGATGCGATCGCTTAATGGCATTTTTAATTTTAACTGGCAACAATACCAAATCCGTTTTTAATAGTGTGATTAACTGCCAAGTTATGGATTGTTTCTCCCTGCTCCGACGCTCCTCACTCCCCAATCCCCAACCTGCAACTAAAAAAGGGAAAGAGCTATGCTCCCCCCTTTTTTTGATAATTTATTCAAGACGATTGTAGATGCACAGCAATCGAGGCTGAAATTACATTAAGCCTAATTGAGCAAGGATACCTTTGTGGGTTAAGTATTCCGTAGCTACGCCAATAACGAAACCGAGCATGGCTAAACGACCATTCCAGTTTTCAGCGAAAGCGGTGAAGCCGAGTTTGTTTTCTTGCTTATCCATGGTGAATTGCCTTCCTATAATAAAATTGCGTTTGATTCAAGTGCTTGATATTAAATGTAACATAACTTCCCAAACTATGCAACATTTATTTACATAAATTTTATTAATGTTGACCATAAACTTTTATGGGGGCAGGGTCAAGGGTGGGCAATGGCGGCCGAAAATCAAGCCTGATCTTAGTTCTAGGGCTAAATAACGGTTTTCCCATCCCTGACCGAAAAAGATTACAATCAAGCGAAAGGTCAAGAATCGATCGCCATCGAGCGAGGAGTGAATATGCGCGCCTTACTGATTTATCCCGTTTTTCCGCCGACTTTCTGGTCTTATAACAAAATTCTGGAATTAGTCGATCGCAAAGTCTTACTTCCTCCCCTTGGTATGGTGACGGTGGCGGCGATTTTACCGCAGGAATGGGAATTTAAACTGGTCGATCGCAATATTCGGGCGGTGACAGAAGCAGAATGGGACTGGGCCGAAATAGTCATTCTTTCCGGCATGATTGTCCAACGTCAAGATTTAATCGAGCAAATTCACGAAGCCAAGCAACGGGGTAAACTGGTGGCCGTGGGTGGTCCCTATCCCACTTCTATCCCCCACGAAGTGGCCGAGGCCGATTTTCTGATTCTCGATGAGGGAGAAATCACCATCCCGATGTTTGTGGAAGCATTGGCAAAAGGAGAAACCAAAGGTGTTTTCCGCACCACAGAAAAACCAGATGTGACAATTACCCCGATCCCACGCTACGATCTGCTCGATTTTGAAGCTTATGATTCCATGTCGGTACAATTCTCGCGGGGATGTCCCTTCCAGTGCGAATTTTGCGATATTATCGTTCTCTACGGTCGTAAACCCCGCACCAAAACCCCTGCACAATTATTAAAAGAATTAGATTATCTCTACGAGTTAGGTTGGCGCCGGGGCGTGTTCATGGTGGATGATAATTTTATTGGCAACAAGCGCAACGTTAAATTACTCCTCAAAGAATTAAAGGTTTGGCAAGAAGAACACCAGTATCCTTTCCGGTTTAACACGGAAGCATCGGTGGATTTGGCCGCCGATCTCGAATTAATGGAAATGATGGTTGATTGTTATTTTGATGCGGTCTTTTTAGGTATTGAAACCCCCGACGAAGAAAGTTTACAATTAACCAAAAAATTCCAAAATACCCGTAGTTCGTTAACCGAGACGGTAGAAAAGATTATTAAAGCTGGATTGCGCCCTATGGCGGGATTTATCATCGGTTTTGATGGCGAGAAAAAAGGTGCGGCCGATCGCATTATTAATTTTGTCGAAGAAGCGGCCATTCCCACGGCTCTATTCGGAATGTTACAAGCTTTACCCAATACCGCCCTATGGACTCGCTTGGAAAAAGAAGGACGACTACGATTAACGGGGAAACAGGACATTAACCAAAGTACCCTAATGAATTTCGTTCCCACCCGGCCGATCGAAGATATTGCCACAGAATATATTGAAGCCTTCTGGAAATTGTACGATCCGGAGGTATTTCTCGATCGCACCTATCGCTGTTTCCTGAAATTAGGGGCACCTAAAGCTAAACCTGCCTTTAAACTGCCTCGCCGGGCTGATATCTATGCCCTAGCGGTAATTATCTGGCGACAGGGCTTTAAACGTTCCACTCGCTGGAAATTCTGGCAGAATTTATTCGGTATTTTGCGCCATAATCCCGCCAATGCCGAACACTATATCACTGTCTGCGCCCACAACGAGCATTTCCTGGAATACCGTCAGATTGTCCGGGATGAAATTATGGCACAATTAGCCGAATTTCAACGCCAAGAGGCATTAACAGCGGAAAAAACAGCCATAGCGGCCTAATTATTCCGAGGATGGGTAAATAAACCCATCCTTAATATTTTCTGTCCTGATGGTGGACGATCGATAAATCAATCAGTAGTCGTGCAAAATTAATTTCTTGGTTAGGATAGGCACTCATGCAAAAGGCAAAAGCTTTATCGAAATGTGTAATTAATTTTGCTTAAGTCCTTAATATTCCTATTTTCCGGTTAAAAATTCCCTCAATCTCTGCCAAAGCAATTCAGTATAAATTCTTAATTTTCTAGATATAATTACATTTTTTCCCTAAAATGTTAGCTGGAATACTGAATAAATCGAGAAAATCTGGATAAAGCCAGTATTTTTAGCGCCTTAACCCTATCAATCAAGCTAAAATCAATGATTACTCGTCAAGAACTTAAGAAACTACAATCCCTAACTCAAATACCCGCCCTTTCCATTCTCTTACCCACCCATCGCACCTCACCGGATAACAAACAAGACCCTATTCTCGTTAAAAATTTGGTCGATGAAGCAAAGCGCCGATTATCGGAAGAATTCTCTAAACGTGAAATCGAACCTTTGTTCGATCGCCTCGATAGTCTAGTGGCTGAAATAGATTATCCTTATACTCTAGATGGATTAGCTCTCTATATTGGTCCGGATATTGCCAAGCTTTATAACTTGCCTTTTTCTGTCCAGGCAAGAGTTGTCATCGATAAAACCTTTGCCACACGGGATTTAGTTTATGGATTACATCGAGAACAACCCTATTGGCTGTTACTATTAAGTCAGGGTTCTACTCGTTTAATCTCAGCTACAGGAGAAACTCTCGAAGAAATTTGCGATCAGAATTTTCCCTTAGAAATGACCGGACCGGGGGCTACCGCACCACTGCCCTTTGATGCCGATACCAGTTATCTAGATGATAGAATCCGGCGATTTTTCCAACAGGTAGATAAAGCTCTGGGTGAATACATTGATGATTCTTCCCCTTTGATTGTGGGTGGAGTGGTTCGTCAAATTTCCTTCTTTCAAGAAGTTTCACAGTACACATCAGCAATTGTTGGCACTTTAACCGGCAATTTTGACAAAACCTCACTGCCAGAATTAATTCCGCAAGTATTGCCGATTATGCAGTCAGTGCGTCAGACTCAAAAAACTGAAGCCCTGCAAGCTTTGGATGCGGCAGTCAGCGCTCAAAAAGTTATCTCTACCCTGGGAGAAGTGTGGCGTTTAGCGCAGGAAGGTCGAGGACAATTGTTATTAGTGGAGAAAAATTACCATGTACCCGCAGTTTTAAGCGAAAACGGTGATTTAGTGCTGGTGGAAAACGTCGGTGGTACGGAGGTAATCGATGATGCAGTGGATGAAATTATCGAAGTGGTATTGGCCAAGGGAGGACGCGTAGCTTTAGTCGATGAAGATTCCTTGAACGATTACCAAAAAATTGCCTTAATTTTGCGTTATTAGAGCTAAGGCGCTGTTTCACAAGCGCCAATACTAACCCATTGACTAGAACCATCAGACCAGTATTCTTTTTTCCAGATGGGGGCATTATGCTTGAGAGTATCAATAGCATAACGACAGGCTGCGAAAGCTTCCCCCCGATGGGGACAACCCACAGCTACTAAGACGCTAATTTCACCGATTTGTAGCTTACCGGTGCGATGGTGAATGACAACTCGATTGGTATCGGGCCAGGTTTGCCGAATTTGCCCGGCAATTTGCCGGAAAACCTCGATTGCCATGGGTTCGTAGGCCTGATAATCAAGATAAATAACCGGTTTACCGTCGGTTTGCTCCCGTACCGTACCACTCATTAGTACAATAGCACCATTAGCCCCATCATCGGCTAATTGATATACTTCCTGCAAAGATAAGGGAGCAAAACTGATGCGAAAACTATCTTGAGTCATGGATGAGGCGATCGGGGAGTGGGGAGAAGGGTGTAGGGAGTGGGGTGTAGGGTGTGGGAATTAGGAATTATGAATTAGGAAGTGGGGGGAATAAATAAAATAATCTCCTGACTACTGCCTTCCTTAACAACATAGCTATCGCTTTTTTGGAGTCAAGAGATGTTTCTATTTTTTCATCGAAAAACTGGGTCTGAAACCCCGCCCTTTAGCGATAGCGGAGGGCGGCTTTATATGAATTAGTGAGAAACAATTAAACCGTTAGAACGACGAATTAACTGAATCTTGCTAACAGCTATCTGTCCCAATCGTGTCCAACTGGTATCGCTTACAGATAGCTGTTTTTCGGTATCTCCACTAACATAACCAATTCCTTTGGG
>NZ_JADBRW010000289.1:0-13851 GCF_020247025.1 Microcystis sp. M109S1 | reverse complement strand
TGAAATGGGGCGAAAGTCTGTGGACTCTGTGTAAGACAGTACATGGTTTTTTAACTGTGGTATGCGACGGTGGTGGAAGCAGAAACTTAAATCGTGAGGTTTAGGAATCGCCGCACTTTTAGGGCGGCGAGGATGTCAAGCAGTTGTATTTACCTTTGTGCGATACTTGGGTGATCTATGATAATTCTGGGGATGAGCCGCACTTAGTTGCTGAACGTCCCTTCAATCAACAAGTCATTATCTATGACTCCTCTATCTGGCAACAAATAACCGAGGCAGCCCATGACTGAGCCAATTCCTGATAAATTATCGGAACGAATCGATACAGGTGTTAGAGTCGCAATCGCAGAAGCAATTGAGAGACACCGCCTCTTAGGAGAGTCTATCAGCATTTTCAAAGATGGCCAAATTGTCACCTTAACAGCCGCGCAAATTCCGCCAAAACTTGCCAAAAAAACGGAAGTGTAAAAAATTGGTTGACTGTATCAAATTTCACTATTCATAGAAACAGTTTCACCTATCCGAGGGATTTATATAGGGCTTGCTGAATAAATGTGAAATATAGACGAGGTAAGGGTTTTAGGGTTCTGTTTTGCTCTCACAGGTGCAAGATTTTGAGAGAATCTTCGTTCAAAACCTTGCGTCTTCATCGGCCCGTGTCCTGTAGGGGCGAAGCATTCGGGCAATAACCTATCGGTGAAACCGTAGATTTTCTATCCGAATGCTTCGCCCGTACTTTTTCAGCAGACCCTATATAGATGTCAATTTTAGCAAATTCCCGTTACGAAAATCAAAAGTACATAGTATAATAGTACTGTTCTTTACCTTTCGAGGTGTAAATATGAGTCTAACAGAAAATCAAAAAAACCTTTTGCGATGGATAGTTAAAGAAGTACGGGCTGGTCATCTTCCCGAGGGCAATATTTTGTGGGGTTGTCAGGTTTTCGGAGGTCCTAGTTGGCCAAATTACACGGGTTCTGATAGCTGTCCTGAGGTCGAATTCACAGAGCTCGCTATATTACAAGACCATCGTTATATTAAGTGGCAAGGAATAGCCTCGGATGAATACAAGGGCGCTCTAACACAAAAAGCTTATGAAGCGGTTGATTCTAACTTTGCTGAACCCAATCGCTCGGCTATTCGTCATCTAATTCCCTTGACTGAAGTTGAACATTTAGACTGCGAACTATGGGAGAGAGTCCGTTTTTCTGTGAGTGCGGGTGGAGATAATCCAAAAGCGTGGGATACTGCGATTCGCAATGCGACAGTGGTTTTAGAAGACCGCATGAGGAAACTGGGAAATATAGATAATATTAATCAAAAAGCCACGGGTAATGGTATTGTTAACCTAATTTTTGGAAGCAATAAATCTCTACAAAAAGATAAGCTTCCATCAGAAGAATTAGAGGCATACCGTGATTTATATTCGGGTACAATGAAGCTTTTTCGTAACCGTTACGCTCATCGATTCATCGATCCTAAACCAGAGGAGGGTGGAGAAATTATCGTATTCATTAATTTATTGTTGAAGATGCTAGATAATTTAGATTGGGAGACAGAAAACGAGAATACATAAATCTCTAATTCTTGTCTGGTTTAACGGTGGATTACGCTGACGCTAATCCACCCTACTGTAGGATAATTGTCTTCTAGCTTCGTAGAGGATGACAGCAGTAGCGATCGCAACATTTAAAGATTCCACACCACCAAAGAGGGGAATTTTCACCGTTTCATCGGCTAAAGTCGCTAATTGGGGCGATAAACCGGCTCCTTCATTGCCTAATAATATTAAAGTCGGACGGGTAAAATCAATCTCCCAGTGGTTTTTGGTGGCTGTGGGTAAAGTTGCGATCGCTTTTACCCCCTGTGCTTGATATTTTTTCACTAAAGCCGATAAATCCGATTCTACCACCAGGGGCGATCGAAACCATTCCCCGGCGGAACTGCGGATCACTTTCGGGTTATCGATTTCGACGCTATCGAGACTTAACCAGATACCCTGTACTTCCGTAGCCACGGCAGTGCGAATAATAGTGCCGAGATTACCCGGATCCTGCAATCTTTCCAAAACTAAGCCCAATTGTAGCGGATTTTGGGGGACTGGATGAAGGTGATGACGGGAAATAGTGGCAATCACACCATCGGGATTAACCGTTGTTGCTAGGGAAGCGAGGACTTCCGGGGAAACTATCTCGACTCGTTTCGCCTGATTTTGAAGCTTCTGCGCTAATTCTCCCTGTCTTTGCCGCCACTTTTCAGTATAAAAAACTGTCTCTAGGGAACAATTCACCGCTAAAGCTGTCTCTAGTAAGTGCGTTCCCTCAATTAAGGACAAATTCTGCTCCTGTCGCTCTCTAGTGCGGTGTAGCTTGCGAATTTGCTTGATTAAAGGGTTTTGAACACTGCTAATCATAGCCGTTACAGGAGAGCGATCAAGACTATAGCCAATAGGATTTTTCACCCCGCTAGGCCTACCCTAAACAACCACGTCTTGAGGGAGATAATGCGGAACTCGGGACTTGAACCCGAAAGTCTTTGCAGACACTAGAACCTGAATCTAGCGCGTCTACCAATTCCGCCAGTTCCGCATTTTTCTTTCACAATCTTTTATTATACTATCGGACAATCCATAAGTCAAGATGGTTCAGATAATTAAGACAAAAATCGCTTTTCGGGGTAGAATCACCAATAATTTCCTCAAAAATCTGATAAAATGCAGTGTCATTTTGCCGAAGCTATCCTTAGCCAAGACTGCCAACCAAGATAAATGAATGATCCTATGACCATCGATACCGAGCATCCCTATTTAGAAATTCAAGGTCGTCACTCTCTCAAGGGTGAAGTCAAGATCAGTGGTGCCAAAAATGCCGCTCTAGTGATTATGGCGGGGGCTTTACTCTGCTCCGACCAGTGCCAGATTAGTAATGTACCTGCCCTGGCCGATATCGAGCGGATGAGTCAAATTCTCTCGGCCTTGGGCGTGCAAGTCCGTCGCACCAAAGATAGACTAGAGATTGATGGCAGAGACCTCAAACAAGCTCAAGCACCCTACGATCTCGTCTCCCAGTTGCGGGCCAGTTTTTTCGCCATCGGACCGATTTTAGCCCGTTTAGGAGAAGCAAAAGTTCCCCTCCCCGGCGGCTGCGCCATTGGGGCCAGACCGGTGGATCTGCACGTTAGGGGTTTACAGTCAATGGGTGCAGATGTATTAATCGATGGGGGCATGGTACACGCCCGCGTTAAGGGTAATGGTCGTCTGAAAGGGGCGAATATTTATCTGGATTATCCCAGTGTGGGAGCGACGGAAACCCTAATGATGGCGGCGACTTTAGCGGAAGGGGAAACCATTCTCGGTAATGCGGCCCAAGAGCCGGAGGTGATTGATTTAGCCGATTTTTGTGTTTCCATGGGGGCAAAAATTCGCGGTGCCGGGACCAATACAATTGTCATTGAGGGAGTTTCCCGTCTGCACAGTACCGATTACAGTATCATTCCCGATCGCATTGAAGCCGGAACTTTACTGATAGCCGGGGCGATTACCCGCTCAGAAATAAGTCTTTATCCCGTGATTCCCTGCCATTTAGCTTCGGTAATTGCCAAACTGCACGAAATCGGTCCGGAAGTGGTGGAAGATGGTCCTAATCGTCTGCGGATTATCCCTAGGGACTTAAAAGCCACCGATATCGAAACCCTGCCCTATCCCGGTTTTCCCACGGATATGCAGGCCCAATTTATGGCTCTATTAACTTTAGCCGAGGGCAGTAGTGTGGTTAATGAAACGGTTTTTGAAAACCGTCTGCGTCATGTGGCCGAATTAAAGCGTCTGGGAGCAGATATCAAGGTCAAAGGAAATGTGGCTTTAGTGCGCGGTGTGCCTTTCCTATCTGGGGCGCCGGTGATGGCCACGGATCTACGCGCTTCGGCAGCTTTGGTGGTAGCGGGATTGGCAGCCCGGGGGACTACTATTGTGCAGGGACTCCATCACCTCGATCGAGGTTACGATAATTTAGAGGGTAAATTAAGAGCATTAGGGGCAAATTTGCGCCGGGTTGATCCTTTAGCCTCAGAATTGGCTACCTTGAGCCAATCTTAATAGGATGATTAGTTATCGCTGTTCTATCGGTGTTGAGTGGATTTCCCGTGGGCAACAATATAGAACAGCGTTATATTCAATCTAGTTGAGGAGATAAAAAATTAACCTAGTTTCTCCTGATTTCAGAGTTGCGACTCTAGGTTAATCTCACTTTTTTACCACCTATTCATCCGCTGTAAAATAACGCTCTAGAAAATCGAGAGCATGATTTCTCAAATCATAATATTCTTGAGTTTCTCGCATGGCGTGACGATCCCGGGGATGGGGAAAAGGGACTGTTAAAATCTCACCGATATTAGCATGAGGCCCATTGGTCATTAAAACAATGCGATCGGACATAAAAATTGCCTCATCTACATCATGGGTAATCATGATCACCGCTTGCCGGTGACTCTCCCAAATTTTGAGAACTTCCTGTTGTAATTTTCGCTTAGTTAAAGCATCTAAAGCCCCAAAAGGTTCATCCATCAATAGCATTTTCGGTCGAGTTACCAAAGCGCGAGCGATGCCCACCCGCTGCTTCATTCCGCCGGAGATTTCTTCGGGATATTTATCAGCAGCGGCCGTTAAATGCACCATAGCTAAATGTTCATTAACAAGGCTATTTTTTTCAACTTTACTAGCACTTTTAAGAACTTCATCCACCGCCAAACGAATATTTTCTCGCACTGTCAACCAGGGCAAAAGAGAATAATGTTGAAAAACCATCATGCGGTCGGCCCCCGGTTGACGAATTAACTTTCCTTCTAAAGTGACCTGTCCCGAGGAGGCTTGTTCTAAACCAGCGATAATTTTTAAAAGCGTCGATTTGCCACAACCAGAATGACCGATCACCGAAATGTATTCTTGGGAACCAATAGTCAGATTGACCCCATCGAGAACGACAAAATTACTGCCATCAGCTTTAGGGTAAGCTTTAACGATATTTTTAATTTCTAAAAATTCCTCCCCAGAAAAGGAACCTGAGATCGAGTTAGGAACAGAGGAGAATTGAGCCATAATAATTATCCCTGCAAATAAAAGAATTGAGGTAAATTGGCGCGAATTTCAAAACTATTGAGATAACCAACGAGATCGCTAGGATCAAAAGCTTTTTGATCAATAAAAGACCTTGCTGGTACGACGTAATAATCCTCGCTGGGACAAATAATACCCATATCGTCGGCGATTTGACGGTATAAATCAGTTCTCCAAGCTTTTTTGGCTATTTCTTCGGCATTTTTGGGTATTTCAGCAATCTGTCCCCAGCGAGCGGCTTGGGTGATTAACCAAAGACTTTCGGATTGCCAGAGAAAGGTAGAATGATCGTGATCGGCTTTGGCAATATCCTGGGGCATGGCGAAAAAAATTGTCGTGGCTATGTCCTTAACCAGACGTTTTCGATCATCGAAACCGCCATAGTTGTAATCGCCAACAATGCCGGGGCGGGTCAATTGTGGTTTTGCCCCTGTAAACGAGCGCCCGGAAATGATCGTCGCTACTTCCTCTCGATTTTCAGGTCGATCGCAATACTGACAAGCTTCAATCATCGCTTTGACTAAAGAGCGATAGGTTTTCGGGTTTTCTTCGATAAAAGACTCCATCACCGCTAGAATGCGATCGGGGTGTCCTTGCCAGATTTCCCGTCCCTGGGCAAAGGTAAAACCGACTCCTTCGTTACCCCTAATCGCCCTAGTGTTCCAGGGTTCGGCCACCATATAAGCTTGCATTGTGCCAATACGCATATTGTTGACCATCTGCGGTGGCGGAATAATCAAAAGACGAAATTCCTCAATGGGATTAATGCCCATCGATGCCGTCAGATAACGCAGGAAGTATTCATAGATGGAGGAACTCAAGACTGCTGCCCAGATGCGCTCTTCTGGGGGGATACTCTGGAAATAGGCGTGCAGTTGCTTGCCCGCTTGCTGAAGATCGCCATTATACTCTCGCCAAGGTCGAAGGCCAAAATCCCACATCGGCCGGTTCATGGTCATAGCGTTGCCGTGTCGATGAATAGTCATCGCCCCACACAGAGGGGCAACCCGCGCCCCTTCTGCCCCCGTCCTCGCATTGGTAATCGCCCCGGAGACCACGGGAGAAGCGTCCAAGCGTCCGAAGATAATCCCATCACGGGAATTCGCCCAACTTGCTTCCCGACTGAGGGTGACATTCAGTCCATACTTGCGAAAAAAGCCTTTTTCCCAGGCAACCGCGAAGGGGGCGCAATCATTGACGGGGACATATCCCACGGTGAGGTTAGGTTTTTCTAGGGTTTTCGGATCGATAATCGGGGTTACGGCCAGGGCTGCCTCGGTTAATCCCGTCGGGTTGCGACTGGCATTGATAGTACAGGCAGTCAGGCTACCAGTAACCAGGGTCGTCCCCAATCCTTGAAGGAAGGTACGTCTAGATATGGGGGGAATCATGGTATTAACTGCCCGGTTTAGCGGGACGATGGGTGACAAGGACTTGTAAACGGCTAATTAGGTAATCGAGGATTAAACCGGTAACGCCAATGACAATCACCGCCAGAAAGACGGAACTAAGGTTTAAGCGATTCCACTCATCCCAAAGAAAAAACCCGATTCCCACACCTCCGGTTAACATTTCCACGGCTACGATGACTAACCAAGCAATTCCTAAACTTAAGCGCAATCCCGTAAAAATGTAAGGCAAACTAGCGGGGAGGATAATTTTAAAAATCTGGCGATATTTGGGCATTTCTAGGACTCTGGCCACATCGATATAGTCTTTGGGTACACTACCGACTCCTAGGGCTGTATTAATCATGGTTGACCAGAGGGAGGTGATAAAAATAACAAAAATGGCCGAGGGTTCCGCGACTCCAAACATGGCTAGAGAGATGGGTAGCCAAGCTAGGGGGGAAACGGGGCGTAGAATTTGAATGATCGGATTGAGGATGAGCATAGCCGGCCGGGATAGCCCGATGAGAAACCCGACCGGAATAGCCACTAATGCTCCCAACAGAAAACCAATTAAGACGCGTCGCAAACTGGCTAGTAATAGCCAACCAATGCCGAGATTGCCCGGACCGCGACGATAGAAGGGATGGAGAATATAATCGAGATTGCTAGTCAAGGCCTGCCAAGGATTGGGCATCAATTCACTTCGGAAAGTCGCAATCATCCACCAGAGGGTAATCAGACCGATAAAACCCATCGCCGGATACAGTACCACATCCTTAAACAGCCAAGCTTTCGCTTGCCTGCCTGTGGCACGCCCAGCGACTAAAATAGCCGCAATATTCATGTTATTTACCCTTATATAAGGATCGAGGTACAGATAATGAGCAGTACCAACCAAGAATCCTGAAAGAGCCAGAATATTTGCAGGAATATCTCCTATTCTGTTTCCCTTCAGTCTTCCCCCAATGCCGACGAAGTTAGCTGACGGGCTAGGACTGAGAGATGTCCTTTTCATTGACTGAAATGCGCCCCAAATTCGGTTCCTCCGCTTCAACACACCGTCGTTGAATTAGGCTGACTTACTCTATTTGCTCAGAATGATAGCACATTCGATCGAGTTGTGGGAAAATCCCGGTCGCCTCTGATACTAAATCCTTTTTTAACAGTATGATTAACTCCCAATCCAACTTTAAAAACCCACTCCCCACTTCCCACTTCCCCACTTCCTTACTTCCTAATTCATAACGGGAGTCCGAAGCGATCGCATTCACCAAATCTTAGCCATTACTAACTCAAACCCCGGCAATTCTGGATCACCACTAACGGTTTCAGGATCATTTAAAATTTCTGGTTCTCGATGGGGGCGATAAATATAGACTTGGCGATTTTGGCGCTCGATTAACCAACCCAATAAAGTACCATTGGCAATATATTCCTCCATCTTTTTCTGCAAACTGGATACTGTATCACTAGCAGAACGTAATTCAATGACAAAATCGGGACAGATGGAGGCAAAAGAGGCTTTTTGTTTTTCTGTTAAAGCATTCCAGCGTTCTAATTTAATCCAAGCAGCATCGGGTGAACGAATTGCACCATTGGGCAGCGTAAAACCCGCACTAGAATCAAACCCCAGTCCCGTTCCATCTAGTTCTGACCAACTCCCCAGTTGCACAGCTATATTAAGATTGCGATTACCCGTATCCGAAAAAGCAGGGGGCATAACGATCACTTCTCCACTAGCGCTGCGTTCAATGCGTAAATCTCGATTGGCTAAACAAAATTCATAAAACTGCTCCTCCGTCATCGGCATAATCCAAGGAAGATCAATCATCAAAGGAGCCGAGGTCGCTTGCACAAGTAGTGTCGTCATATTTTCGCCCTACTCAAGAATTACATGAGTTAACAACTGAATGCCCCTCAATCTTAACTTAGCTCTTGTCATCGGCATTGTTGACTACTGGAGATAGAATGCGATCGCTCTTAACGTTGCTAAAGAAGCCTGACGGAGCGGAATGTAAATATTTATAAAAATGTAGCTTAGAATACAGTTCTGGGGGGGGGGAATGTGTATTGTTTTGCTATCTCCTTTTGGGGTTGGGTTGGGTTGTTGCTTGACCTGGCTGCGAGAGGGGCGAGATCATTTTAATCCGACATTCCGCACATCTTCATATACCTATGTATATTTTTACATTCCCCAAGATGTTTTGAGGAAAAACCTTGATTGTAGAAACTACTAAGCTAAACGGCGCTTAACCTGCATGATCCAATAGCTATAACCCTTTTGGAGTCTATATCGGTGATCCGAAGTAAAAGCCGTTTAGCTTATTGAGAGCATTTTCAACAATTGATTTTTTCTGAGAAAAAAAATTACAATTCTTCACCTTGATAAAAATCAATCATTGTAGCTATAGTCCTTACTGGCAATGAGTTTCAAGCAATATATTAGTAAAAATTATCAATTGAATGTTAAGAAGTGCGGAAAGTGGGTTTTTAATTCATCTAATTTAGCGGAGTAGCATTAACATGATTTTGTCTTGGGCGAGAAAGTTATTAAATATTGCACTTGCTGGAGGAGCTACTGTAGCGACTTTAGGAGGGATGGCAAAAGCTAGTGCTGCCGACTTTTCAACTGTTCTGGAATGGTCATGGACATCGAGTACGACCCTGCCAGATTACCTAAACGTCATGAATACCCCCTCGGCAATCGACCTCACTGGAGACGGTATTCCCGAGGTAGTCTTCGGCGCGACTAACTCTACAGGCGGTGGGGGTGTTGAGAGCGGCGTACTCCGTGCGCTGAGGGGCAACAATGGCAGCGAATTATTCACCGTAACTGACCCAACGCTCCGCATCAACACCGCTTCCTCCATCGCCACCGGAGACATTGATGGGGACGGATTTCCCGAAATCATCGCTAACGATGCCTCGGGGACGCGGCTGCTCGCCTTCGAGTCTAACGGCAGCTTCAAGTGGCGGAGTCCAGTGCTACAGGCGGTGAACTGGGGGGCACCGGCAATCGCCGACCTTGATGAAAACGGAGTGCCAGAAATCATCATTGGTCGGCAGGTGTTAGACAACAATGGAAGCATCCTTTGGACAGGCACAGGAGGAAGCGGCTCACAAGGCATAGGACCTCTGTCGTTGGTCTCCGATGTCGATCTTGATGGAAGCCCCGATATCGTAGCTGGCAACACTATCTACAGTGCCACCGGCGCGATCAAACACCAGAACGCGGCGCTTCCCGACGGACTTAACGCCGTTGCTAACTTTGATGCCGATCCCGAAGCCGAAATCGTCCTAGTCAACGGCGGTCTGGTTTGGCTGCTGGAGCCTGACCTGTCAGTAATATGGGGTGGAGTTTCTCTTCCCAGAGGCGGAGTCGGAGGACCGCCAACCATTGCCGACTTCGACAACGATGGCGCTCCAGAGATTGGGGTTGCCGGTGCCACGCGCTATGCGGTATTTGAAACGGATGGCACACTCAAATGGCAAACAGTCACTCAGGATAGCAGTTCCAATCGCACTGGCTCCTCAGTGTTCGACTTCGAGGGTGACGGGGCGGCCGAAGTGATTTACGGCGATGAACTCAAACTCCGAGTTTATCGCGGTTCTGACGGCTTTACCTTGTTTGAGACACCCAAGAGTTCTTGTACTTGGTACGAGTACCCATTCGTTGCCGATGTCGATGGTGACAACTCGGCGGAGATTGTCGCCGTCGCTAACAATAACTGTGGCTTCGGTCCACAGCGGGGTATCTTCGTTTACGGCTCTGCTAACGACGACTGGATCGAAACTCGTCGCATTTGGAACCAGCATACCTATCACATCACCAATGTGCTGCCTGACGGAACCATACCAACTGAAGAAACTCCTACTAATTGGCTCGCTACCAATCCCCATCTCAATAACTTCCGCCTTAATCAGTATGGTCCAGGTGAAGGACCTATATCAGTCCCCGAACCCGCCTCCATCCTAAGCATACTCGTCCTCGGCACACTCGGCGCAGCCTCAACCCTCAAGCGCAAATTGAAGACTTCCAAATCGACAGAAAAAGAAACCACAAAAGTATTCTAATACCATCAATAAAATCCCACAATTCCCCTTCATTAATTGGAGGGGTTTTTATTAGTTGTCAGTTGATTGTTAACTGTTCCGCGAGCGAGATTTGAGCATAATTTAGCAGATAAACTACCATAAATGCTTGGGGATAGTTTTTCCTAGCTTAGGGGGACTGAAAGTTTAATTTTCCCTCTGTTATTCAAATAGAATTATGAAACCCTCTTGCTGAAAATGATTGTCGTGAGTTAACACTTGACTGATTTTTAAGCGCTGCATGACCGTCAATGAAATACAATCTGTCAGCCTATATTCTTTGTCTGGACGGCGGCGGTATAACTCGAAGCCTTGCAGGAATGATTCTCGGTTTTGCGGAATGACTTGAAGGCGGGGATTCTGGAGCAGATCATCGATAAATTCGACAGTACGCCGCTTCCGATTTGCTCCCCGGACTGACATAAAATTCAGTAGCTCTACCAAAACTTCATCCGTCGTCACAAGTTTAACGTTTTTGAGACTGGACGTAACTTCTCTGGCTCGTTGATGCCAATTATCTTGGGGATTGATTAAAGCAACCCAGTAGAAAGTGTCGGCAAAAATTTGTTTCATTGCCTTTTCTTGGGACTCCCATAAAGATAATGGTCATGCTCTTCTGCACCGTCAGATGGAAGCGGCTCAAGTTCTTCTTCAGGGAAGTTCAGATTCAACCTATCAACTATCTTTAAAATTGATTCTCCAGTCTCCTCTTGAGATATATCAGAAGCCATCAGATGAGTTTCCAGGGCATCTTTCAGTCGATTTAAAACGCCTTCTAGAGAGCTATCCTGGTAATCAATTGCTGCTAATTCAGGAGATTTGAGTGAATATCCGTCGGGATTCTTGGAGATGACAATGCTGATTTGATTGACCATAATCCTTCCTATCTCAGGCTAATCAAGAATTGGGACTTCTTTAGTCTAGCAAAATAAGCAGTACATTTATAGCAGTTTTCATCAGAATGAGGTATGGGCAAGGATCTTAAACCCTTTGTTAGCAAAACTTGTCGATACCTCAGTAACGTGAAAAGCGCGATAAGGTTCTTCAGGATTTGGAAATGATTGTTGATCGGGAATTTTAATTGTCTGTTTTTGAGATTGGGACTGAAAGTTTAATTTTCCCTGAATCTTTCTAACAGTTCTGAGCGAGATAAATTCGCCAGAGAAAGAAGTAACCCGGTGCGTTCGGAGACGGGAAGTTGGGCAATCTGTTCCACCAGACCAGATAATTCTGTATCTAGGCTGCCAAAGCGTCCTTCCAGAAGACTGGTTATCAGGGAATACCGTTCTTCTAAACTGCCTCGTTGTATCCCTTCTTGTTTCCACTCTTCCCGTTGTTTTAGATAAGCTGGTGATAGGTTCATAATGTCCTCCTGTTCTTCGGTACTTAAATTATCTCTTAATTCCAAACTCTGCCGCCAGTTGGCCAGAATTTCCAGTAAATTCTCTTGGAAAGGATTACCTTCAGGCAATTGCACTAATTCTTCTACTGCTCGTTTCTGTGTCCCTCCTTTCCCTAGTACCCTCAACCATAAAGTCTCCTCATTGACTGGTAATTGATGGATGGCAACAATTCCTGTTTTGAACAGGCTAGGGGAAAAATAAACTCCTTTTCCCCACTCCTCTTTCATCCCCTCTTCCGGTAGGAATGAAGGGGGGATTCCCACGAATTCTTCAATCATTCTCGCTGAAAAAGTAGGCGTTAAAATCCAGAGAACTGGTAGTTCAGCTTCTGTTAGAGTTTTGCTTGTCCGTTTCGCCTTCCTTAAGACCTCGCCATGAACCGCATATAACTTTGAGATGCAACTGCGAATCTCTACCTCGGAGGGTGGGTTACGGAAAGGTTCAAATAAGCAGCAAGTCGCCGCCATTTTAGCGAGTAAACCCAAGGGTAATTCCGTCCTTGATGCTGAGGCTGGTTCAAACCAAACATCGATTTCTTGGACTTCACTCTTGACTTTCTTGCTCTTTTTAATCGTTCCTAGAGACGCTAAGAGTTCCTCTAAATATTCCTTGGCAAATTGGTCGTGAATTTGGCGAGTCATTGAAGTGGATAATTAAGCCGAGAAAGTGCAGTAACAATCTTGTTAGATCATAGCAAGTTTTGAGAATTTATCTTTTTAATCAACTAGGTTTCAATTAAAGATAATGCAGGACATTTAGGGCTGGACGTAACTTCTCTGGCCCGTTGATGCCAAGAACAGCGTTGATCGGATAGATGAGGTACAATAGCAGCGGTGTACGAACCAATCTTGCTTAAAGGCCTCTTCTCAAGTTCCCAGAGCTTAGTCACCAATATTCCGAAAGTGACGGAAAAGGGATAATCTTCCACTCAATTGCCCAAAATAAAGGCTAGAATCGAAATATAGTATCGATCGCTACGGATTTTTCATGAATTACAGAAAATTTTGCTTGGCTTTTTTGCTGTCCCTTATCCTCATCAACACCGGATTAGTTATGCCTAGTTACGCAAACACAAGAGAATTGAGGACAATTACCGTGACGGGAGAAGGAATAGAAAATATCGCCACTTCTCAAGCAATAGTGCGCTTAGGGGTAGAAGTTCAAGGCAAAGAAGCGGGGAAAGTGCAGCGGGAAGTCGCCAGTCGTAGTGATGCGGTAGTTAAATTTCTCCGTTCCCGTCAAGTGGAAAAATTGGAAACCACCGGCATTAGTTTACAGCCCAATTACGACTTCAGCAACAACCAAAGACGTTTAATCGGTTATATCGGGGCTAATTTGATTAGTTTTCAGATTGATATAGCCGAAGCGGGTAGTTTAATCGATGAAGCGGTGAAAGTCGGGGCAACACGCATCGATGGGGTCAGTTTTACTGCTGGCGAATCAGCGATCGCAGCTGCCCAAAGAACCGCTCTCATCAAAGCCACGGAACAAGCTAGAGAACAGGCGACAATCGTGTTACAAGCCCTCGGTTTATTGCCGAAAGAAACGGTTTCTATCCAAGTGGGTAATACCGGTAATCCCGTGCCAATAGCCCGCTCAGAAGCGGTTTTTCGGAGTGCCGATGCTGCCAGTAGCCCGGTTATCGGAGGGGAACAAACCCTGCGCGCTGCTGTCACCCTCGAAATTAGCTATTAACATCTGTAGCTAGAGACAATAGACCTCTTGCATAATTTTTTTATGGTATAATGGAGGGTTTTGCTTTTTTCTCGATTCTTACATTGAAGTTGAAAAAAGAATAAAATGTGATCTTAGGTCAGGAAATCATCTATAATTTTGCTATGTTTATTAGCAAAAT
>NZ_JADBRW010000288.1:0-11533 GCF_020247025.1 Microcystis sp. M109S1 | reverse complement strand
GTTCCCAGTATTATTACTAATAATACTATCCATAAAGGGTGTCTTTTTCCTTTATCTTTCCGAAAGTCCTTGACTTGTTTCAGTTTTTCTATTAAGCTCAACATATATTTTAAAGGTTGGCGGTCACTTTTCATTTTACCTGACTGTGATCGCTTTTACTTTTGATATTCTGATGGGAGAATGAAACAGCCCTAGGGGATTGGGGGGTTGCCTCTTACCTTCAGTAATTGATAACTGATTAAGACTTCACTCCCAGATTAAAGAAAATCGTTCCCCGACGCACGGAATTATCACTGCCTTGGCTACTAATAGTAAGAGAACGCAGATTATTAAATAAAGGTTTAATCGATAATTCTAACACCCGCACGATCGGGAATTTCGATTCGATAACTGGCTGTAATTGTCGCCAATCGACGTAAAAATAACCATCATTTTCTGCGGGTAAAGCAGTAATTGCCTGTCGAAACTTACCACTACTTAAAATCGGGTTTTTCTGTGCAGATAAAGCGAAACCCATCGCTTCCACAGAACTAGCGATAATTTCATAATTATCGACCCTAGTATGCACTCCCGTCACGATCATCTCTAGTTGCGCTTTTCCCCCTGGGACCGCCGTGGTTAACTTTGTCCAAGCTGTCACCGTTCGATCGAGTAAAGGCAGATTAACCACATTATAGCCGCGACTGCGGGCCAACTCATCCAAATGCTCGATCGCACTGTCCACCTCTACCCCCATCAGCCGTTCCCCTACAAAAACACTATCGGGTTCCATCCCCTTTGAACTAGGCACGAGAGCGAGGCTATATTCGCCTCTAACCCAGCTAAAAACGTCTTCAGGCAAATTTAAACCTAAAGGCGACTGGAAGCGGTTTAAGACCTGTGTTATTAATTCCTGTAGGGGACTATCTGCTTCTAACCCCTCCTCTACCTGAGTCCAAAAACGATTTAAATCGCGACTAGCGGCGACTAAAAGGCTATTTTCGCTGATAAAAGATAATGCTCCCACGGGACTAGATAAAATTGGTGCTTGGTCATCCTGTCCTAAGACTCCAATTAAGGCGGTTTGAGCGACTATTCCCCCGGATTTGAGCGTAAAAGCCGTGGCTAATCGTTGTTTGGCTTCGGGACTCTCCGGGACGGGTTGATTAGCGATCCAAGCCGATAACGGGGGTAAATTGCCGTAAACGATAGCTATACGCGGTTCGGTGATATTTTTGAGGGCTTCTCGGTAATCGGGGCTATTTTTTAGGTTTAAATCCGGTACTTGCACGTTATTAAGTGCCTCGCGCAAAACCTTGATATTATTGGCAAAAAGCACCGTATCACCCACCACGGCACTAGCGAGAAAACGATTATTATCTCCCGCGGTCAAGGGACGTTGATAAATGAGGTTAACTCCCTTGTAGAGTTCAAAAACGAGGTCAAATTTGCCCGAAACCGCCTGTTTTGAGTAGGAAGCTTGCAGAAATTCCTTAGCGCGTTCACCATCTTTACTTTGAATTGCCAAAAGATAACCCGGTTGGATACCATTATCGGTATCGCGATCGAAATCTAGGGAAGTAACAGCGAGGGTAATTTCCTCCCCTAACCAGGGTTTGATTTCCTTTTGATAATTCAATCCCGTTTTACCGAGGAGAGTTTTTTCTAAATCTTTAATTTCTTGGTGGGAACGTCGTCGATTAGCCGGTGTAGCGATTAATTGACCAAAAGACTCTAAACGTTCGGGATTGACCAGCAAGGATACCATAACCGGGGCCTGTTTCGGCACAAAAATCGCCGCCGCTGGTTCCCGCAGCACCCCACCTTTGAGCAAAGACAGAGGACTATCGGCGAGAATCCAAGCAAAACTGGCTGTAGCGACTCCTAGGAGAATGATTACCGTCGCACCTAAAAGATAGAAAAATGATCGCAATTTCACAACCTTGTCCCGAGATGAACCATTAGCTATTTTAAGCCAGCAAATGACCCAAGAATTTCGATCGCTACAATTCTTACCAGACTGACAACCGATAACTCGCCACCGATAACTAATTTTTACCAGCCTTTTTCCGCTTGAGCGAGGACATAATTAGCTACAGTTTCGATATCTTCAGCGCTGAGACGACCACCGAAAGCAGGCATCGCCCCCATACCTTTGGTAACTTGGGTAACGATAGCTTCAACGGAATCTTTGCCGTATTTAACTAAATCCTCTTTTTTCAGGGTTTTAGCGGCATTAACCACGTTTTTACCGCCCATGTGGCAGGAAGCGCAGTTAGCACTGAAAATCGAAGCCCCATCAGCTAAAGCGGGACGAGCCATACCGAATGTAACCACAGCCAAGAGCAAGCACAGGGAAATTAATAATCTTTTCACGATAGGTTCTCCTCTATTTCTCAAGAAATTCCCCAACCATCGTCAGAAAAAAACGGTTTTCTTGTCAAAAGACAAGCTGTCAAACTTCGTGTAGAATTAATCCATGGGACAGTTAAAAGCAAACTTTTACTTTTTTGTCAAAAGACAGGCTGTCAAACTTGTCATCTTCCCTCGTGTAAAGGATTAACAAGCATGAAAAAATTAGGTTTATTGCTCGCTACCGTGGTGCTAGTCGTCTCTAGCTTCTTCTTCAACACTGCCTCCGCTGCCGCGGAAACCTTCACGGTTAAGATGGGCGGTGATGCGGGTACACTAAAATTTGAGCCCCCCACCCTCACCATTAAAGCAGGAGATACGGTGAAATGGGTCAATAACAAACTTTCTCCCCATAACATAGTTTTCGATAGCACCAAAGTTGCCGAAGCCCAAGCCAGCAAATTATCCCACAAAGGTCTGGCTTTTTCCGCCGGTGAGTCCTTTGAAAGCACTTTCAGCGAACCGGGTACTTACACCTACTACTGCGAACCCCATCGCGGCGCCGGTATGGTCGGAACGATTACCGTTCAGTAATGATCCGATTTTAGCCAAAAATAACTCGCGGTTAACTGCCGCGGGTTGTTTTTTGGGAAGTGGGGTGTGGGGTGTGGGGAGAACAAAGATGCCTTTTGTCTTTTGTCTTTTGACTCCTGAAATATAAAGTCTCGATTACAAAACTCACTTGGGAGCAATTCTCACCCCACCATAGAAACAGAAGCCCGTAGGAAAATCAGCCATGAAAGAACACGATGTCGTTATAGTGGGCGGTGGGTTAGCAGGATGCCGCGCCGCCTTAGAAATCAAACGCCTCAACCCGACTATCGATGTTGCTGTCGTTGCCAAAACCCACCCAATTCGTTCCCACTCCGTCGCTGCCCAGGGGGGTATCGCCGCCGCCCTGCAAAACGTTGACCCCAAAGATAATCCCAAGGCCCACGCCTACGATACTGTCAAAGGTTCCGATTTTCTGGCTGACCAGGATGCGGTGGATATCCTCACCCGAGAAGCCCCCGAAGTTATCATCGAATTGGAACATCTAGGCGTGTTATTCTCCCGTCTCGAAGATGGACGCATTGCCCAAAGAGCCTTTGGCGGTCACAGCCATAACCGTGCCTGTTACGCCGCCGATAAAACCGGTCACGCCATGCTGCACGAATTAGTCAGCAATTTAGGCCGTAATCAGGTAAAAATCTACGATGAATGGTACGTTTTGCGTCTTATCCTCGAAGAAGGTACGGCTAAAGGGGTGGTTATGTACCAAATCGCCACCGGACAGTTAGAAATCCTCCGGGCAAAAGCAATTATGTTCGGGACGGGGGGCTATGGTCGCGTTTATAACACCACCTCCAACGATTTCGCCTGTACGGGAGACGGTTTAGCTTTATCGGCAAAAGCGGGTATTCCCCTAGAAGACATGGAATTTGTCCAATTTCACCCCACTGGACTCTATCCCGTCGGTGTTTTAATCTCGGAGGCGGTCCGGGGTGAAGGAGCTTATTTAATCAATAGCGAAGGTCGTCGTTTTATGGAAGATTACGCCCCCTCGCGCATGGAATTGGCCCCCCGGGACATCACTTCCCGCGCCATTACCCTAGAAATTCGCGCCGGCCGGGGGGTAAATCTGGACGGTAGCGCCGGAGGCCCCTTTGTCTATCTGGATTTACGCCATTTAGGCCGGGAAAAAATTATGAGTCGCATTCCTTTCTGTTGGGAGGAGGCCCACCGTCTCGTCGGTGTCGATGCGGTAGAGGAACCGATGCCTGTACGTCCTACAGTTCACTATTGTATGGGAGGCATTCCCGTTAATACCGATGGTCGCGTTCGCTTAAGTGCCGATACCCTCAGCGAGGGCTTTTTCTCCGCCGGGGAATGTTCCTGTGTCTCTGTTCACGGGGCCAATCGTTTGGGCAGTAATTCCCTGTTAGAATGTGTGGTCTATGGGAGAAGAACCGGCAAATCGATCGCTAAATACGTCGAAAAACGCGCTTTTCCCGTCTTTAATCCCGATATTTACCTTCAGGATGCGAAAGAGGAAATCACCGCTTTATTGACCAAAAAAGGCACGATTCGCATCGGTCAACTGCGTCAGCAATTCCAAGACTGTATGACCCAACATTGCGGCGTTTTTCGCACCGAAGCGACCATGCGCGAGGGAATTAAACAAATCGGCGAATTAAAGCGCAAATACGAGCAGATTTACCTCGATGATAGGGGTGATTGCTGGAATACGGAACTAATCGAGGCCTGGGAATTACAAAGTCTCATGGTGGTGGGGGAAATTATCCTCACCTCTGCCCTCAATCGTCAAGAAAGCCGAGGGGCCCATTCCCGCGAAGATTTTCCCCAACGGGATGACCAAAATTTCCTTCAGCATACCCTCGCCTATTATTCCCCCGACCGCATCGATATCGACTATATGCCCGTGGTGATTCAGGATTTCACCCCCGTGGAACGTAAGTATTAACCTCTGGTCGCACGGTAAATGTAAAGTAATTTTACAAACTCCTTGGCATTTACCGAGATTTAGTTCTATAGTAGATAAAGCAACGCGGGATAGAGCAGTCTGGTAGCTCGTCGGGCTCATAACCCGAAGGTCAGTGGTTCAAATCCGCTTCCCGCCATTACTTATAAATCCGGTAGTTAAATCCGATTTCCCATTAACAAACGTCGAACATTACCCGTTCAAGAGAGCGATTGGGGTCAATGTAAGATTGGCGAGAATGGAGACAAGTATAATTATCTATGATCAAGATCTGTTCTGCTTTTAAATAGAGCGGAACGTGATAGGCTTCAAACAGTGCCAGAAATTTATCACATAAAGCCATTAAACGGGAATCTAGGTCAGAAGCGACCGGTTTATTAAGATCGGGGCTAAATTCCCGATAAATCAGCACATTATAGCTAAAGCGGATGATTTCGGCATCTCGTTGCCAAATTGGTGCAAAACAGCTTTCTTTGCCGTCTTTGGACATAAAATATTGAGGTTGAGCCGCCATAAAATGTTGTTCCTCAAGGGTAAAATGACGCAATAAGTCATCAAACTTAACCAAAGTCGTCGCACCCCCACCCCAACGATCTGGGGTTTTACAGTGCAAACAGAGGTATTTAGGAGGGATAGCTTTGTAGGACCATTCTGTATGAGGTAAAAGCCCAATTCCGGGGGATTGTGCATCACTTTTTCCCATAGCGTCAGGATTTGCTTTGATAGGATAGATAATCTTTCCGTTAGTTTGGATAACGGGGGTTGCTTGGGTAACATCCTGTAAACATTGTACCCAGCGATCGCCCCAAGGGTTATCGAAGACAAAAAAACCGTTTTTTTTGAGGTGGTTTTTTAGGGTAGCTGTGGATTGAGTGAAGGGGGAGAATGTGAGAATTGAAGACATAATAAGCCTCTCGAAGAAATAGAATGTTTAGAACATCCCAATCTTCTGAAAAATGCTTATAATTGACGAGATCATGTTATAGACAGATATTAAGTTCCCCTTTCTGTCCCTTTTCCGATCGAATCAGTTAGATTGATAATGGGACTCGTAGTGAATGAGTTGGATTTATGCCTAAAGAACGTAAACAACGGGGTATCTTAGCCACATCAACTGGAAAACAAAGACTTCAGCAAGCCAAAGCTAATGGACGAAATAAGTTAGGTAGGCTGTTAACCTATGACAATATTGCTGAAAAAGCAGAGGTTGATAAGAGAACCGTTGAGCGATTTATGAAGGGAATACAAGCTGTCGATCGAGATAAAGCTTATGCTATTTGTACGGCTTTAGGATTAGAAATTACTGATGTTGTCGATCCTGATGAGTGGAATTATGAAGAATCATCCAACACGGAGATTAATTGGACAGAAATTTGTCAACAAGCCCTAATTAATAAGCCTTTACGTCAGCAAGCTACTGAGGAAGGTTTTGAAGTTAAGATTTTCGTTCCTTTAGGCTTAATGGAGCGTAAACAGCAGCCAAAACGACCAATTAACCAAGATTTGACGAAGGAACAGGTATTACAAACCGAAGAAAGGGAAGAAATCACCCGACGCTTTGAACATGAGGAGTTTTTGAACTATATCGATTTAGGAACAACTCAGGGAGAGGGTGATAAAAATATTGCCATTATTGGCAATCCAGGAGCAGGAAAAACCACTTTATTACAGAATTTAGCGGAAAATATTCTTAAACAAAACGCTTTGCCGATTTGTATCTCGTTAGGCGCGTTAGATACTCATCAATCCTTACAGGAATACTTAGAAAATAAGTGGTTAAGGGATGTTTTAGGAGTAAGGGAAGTTAAGGAAGCTGTCAAGGATGAATTTGCTAAATTATTTGATTTAAAGCCCGTTTGGTTGTTATTAGATGGTTTAGATGAGATGGGGGTTAATTCTCCCCTAGAAGCTTTAAGTCGTATTGGGGATGAACTGGGATCGAGTTATTTACAGAAGGCACGAGTGGCTTTATCCTGTCGAGTAAATGTGTGGGATGCCCATTTAACGAATCCTTTACAGGGGTTTATTCCCTATAAAACCTTAGATTTTACGGAATATCAGTGCGCTCGGTTTATCAGAGAATGGTTTAAGTACAAAGGTAATTCAGCTTTCGGGGAAAGCTTAATTCATCGCTTACAGGAGTCAGGGCGAGAGAGCTTAAGGGAATTGGTTAAAAATCCCTTACGGTTGGTGGTATTGTGTCAAATTTGGTCATTAGAACCGGGAGATTTACCCGAAACAAAGGCGCAGCTTTATCAGGTTTATTTACCTTATTTTTACGACTGGAAAAAGGAAGTCAGAGATTTAACGCAAGATGATCACTTACAAGCTTCTTTACATCAAGCTTTAGGAAAATTGGCGATCGCAGGAATTGAGAGTGTTTCCCGTTATCGTTTACCGAGAAGGTTAGCGGTTGAGGTAATGGGACAAGAATTATTTAAGTTAGCGGTAGCTTTGGGGTGGTTAAATATTGTAGATCGGGATATCGTGACTCAAGAAGCGGTTTATGCCTTTTTTCATCCTAATTTTCAGGAATTTTTTGCTGCTTGTGGGGTGGAAGATTGGGATTTCTTTTTACCGCGAAATCATGTAGATCGTCCTGTAGAGGGGAAGGTTTATCGCATTTTTGAAGCGAAATGGAAAGAGGTGATTTTGTTATGGTTGGGTAGGAGTGATGTTAAGGATGAGGAGAAAGAGGGTTTTATTAGGGATTTAGTTGATTTTAAGGATGGTTGTGAAGGGTGGCGTTTTTATTATAATCGTGCTTATTATTTGGCAAGGTTAGGAGTTATTGAGTTCAAAACTTGCTCTCTGGAGAATCAGATTGTAGCTTTCATTATCAGCCTTGCATTTGGTTTTTGGGATTGGGAAACCAAAGAATGGAAAACCTACTTTGATCCTGTCTCAAAATCTGCTAGAGCAATATTAACTGAAACAGATCGTCCAAAAGCGATTGCCTTGTTAAATGCCCTGATTTATTCTTCAAAAAAAGAATATGAACTTAATTACGCTGCCAAAAGTTTAGGCGAAATTGGAGAGGATAGTCAATTAGCGATTTCCGCTTTGAGATATCTGATTCATTCGTCACAAGATGAATATACTCTGATAAATGCAGTAAAAAGTCTCCAGAAAATTGGACAGAATGATGAAACAATAATTTCCGCTTTGAGATATCTGATTCATTCCTCAAAGGATGAATTCATACTTAAAAAAGCAGCTAAAAGTCTAGGAGAAATTGGACAGAATGATGAAACAGTAATTTCCGCTTTAATTGACTTACTCTGTTCTTCATCAGATGAAGAAAGTCGTCAGCAAGCAGCAATAAGTTTAGGAGAAATTGGAAAAGGTAATGAAAAAGCTATTTTATCTTTAATTAATCTGCTTCGTTCCTCAAATGATAGATGGACTATTCAGTATGCACTATGGAGTTTAGAAAAAATTGGACAAGGTAATGAAACAGCCATTTTAGCTTTAATTGATCTGCTTCGTTCCTCAAATGATAAATGGACTATTCAGTATGCACTATGGAGTTTAGAAAAAATCGGACAGGGTAATGAAACAGCGATCTCCGCTTTAATAGATATCATTCGATCTTCTCAAGATAAAGAACTTATTAGTTCTATAGGGTACAGTTTAGGAAAAATCGGACAGGGTAATGAAACAGTTGTCTCCACTTTAATCGATATAATTCATTCTTCTAAAGACAAAGAACTTATTAGTTCTATAGTGCAAGGTTTGGGAAATATCGCGCAGGATAATGAAACAGTAATCTTAGCTTTAAATAATCTGATTCATTCCTTAGAAGACGATTTCACTATTCTGCTAATAAGATTTTGCTTATGGGAAATTAGTCCCAATAAAGAAACAGCCATGTTAGATTTTATACATTATATCTGTTCTTTAAAAGAAGAATATATATTTGTTGCTGTTGCAGCAAACTTAAAAAAAATGGTCGAGGATGATAAAACAATTATTTTAGCCTGTAGCGATCTAATTAGTTCTTCACAAGATAAATCTATTATCAGGAGAGCAGCCAGAGTTTTAGGAGAAATTGACTTCACAAATAAACTGGCTATATCAACTTTAAGTAACCTGATTCTTGACTTAAAAGATGAATTTAATCTTCACAAGACCGCGACGAATTTAGGAGAATTTAGACAGGACAATAAAATAGCTATTTTAGCTTTGATTGACTTAATTTATTTGGCTAAAGATCAATCTATTCTGAGGGAAGTAGCCAAACTTTTAGGAGAAAATGACTCTAGTGATGAAACAGCTATCTTAGCGTTAATCGACATCATTCGTTCTTCAAAAGATGAATCAGTTCTTCAAAACATAGCAATGAGTTTAGGTGAAATTAGACAAATTAGAGAAATAGCCATCTCAGCTTTAGTTGACCTGCTTCATTCACCAAAAGATGACTGGATTCAGGATATGGTAGTAGAAATTTTAGGAGAAATTGAACAAGGGAATGAAACAGCTATCTTGTTTTTTATTGACTTACTAGGTTCTTCATCAGATGATAAAACTCGTCGGCAAGCAGCAAGCAGTTTAGGAGAAATTGGACAAGGGAATGAAACAGCTATCTTAGCTTTAATTGACTTACTCCGTTCTTCATCCGATGAAAAGACTGTTAGAGATACAATATGGAGTTTAGAAAAAATTGGACAAGGGAATGAAACAGCCATCTTAGCTTTAATTGACTTACTCCGTTCTTCATCAAATAAAAATATTAAAAGCACAGTATTAAATGCTTTAGAAAAAATTGGAAAAGGTAATGAAAAAGCTATTTTAGCTTTAATCGACTTACTCCATTCCTCATCAGATGAAACGACTTTTAGCCTTACAATATTAACCTTACAGACAATTGGACAAGATAATGAAACAGCCATCTTAGCTTTAATCAACTTACTCTGTTCTTCATCAGATGAAACGATTCTTTACCAAGCCACAAAAAGTATAGAGAAAATGCTGCAACAAGAACAAATGCCAAAAGTGGTAACTACTCTTAAATATTACTTGCTTAAAAATAATTATGAAAGTTGTTTTAAACGATATAGCTACCAAATCCTCTGGAAATGCGCTCAAACCCTATCTTACCCCGAATTTTACCAAGCATGGCACGCTACCACCACCCCAGAAACCACCCCCATCGGTGACACTCCCACCAGTCAACAGCTTAACCTGCAACATCTCCCCAACTTACTCCCCTCTGAGTACCTTTACCTTAACCCCGAAACCCTCAACCACTATAATACATCTGAACTTAGCCAAGAACTCTGTAATCTTATCTACCACAGACTGCAACAATACCCCATCCCCGAAGTCAACAGTATCCCCCAACTCAAACGCCATCTTATCCCTCTAATCGACCAAAATCCCCAATTAACTCTCATTTTCGGAGAAAGTAACCCTAGCGAAACCCTTTTATCCCTCTGTCAACAACTTAACCCGACTATTCCCACCGCATGGATTACCGAAAACCCCATTGCTAACCTACAAACCTTCTCCCCCAACCAACCCAACCTAATCGAAGTGATCTTAAACTGGAAAAATCGGTAAACACCTCTGAATTATGCCAAGAATTGGGGATTCCCTTGGTTAAAGATTGTGAGGAACTGTTAGGGCAAATTCAGGAAAACTTAGTAGATTCAGACAATAACTTAAAGTAAACCTGAGAAAATTTCAGTTTTTATCTATAAAAAACAATGCCTGCCAAAGATATTTTCCATGACTGTGTAAAACACGCCCTAATCAAAGACGGCTGGATAGTTACCGATGATCCCTTAAGTCTTAAAATTGGCAAAAAAGACTTGTTTATTGATCTAGCGGCTGAAAAGATACTAATGGCAGAAAAAGGAACAGAAAAAATAGCCGTTGAAATTAAAAGCTTTATCGGGACATCGGAAGTCGAAGACTTAAAAAATGCGCTGGGTCAATATGTTCTTTATGAAAAAATCATCAAACGCCAACTTTTAGATAGAACTCTTTATCTTGCTATTCGAGAAAACACTTTCAACAGCTTATTTCATCAAGAAATTGGTCAAATACTCCTTGAAGAAAAAACACTAAAACTAATTATCTTTAACCCTGACAATGAGGTAATCACCCAATGGATAAACTAAACCATTACCGCAAAATTATTCATCAGATTCTTGTCCCCTATAGCCAAATTATTTATAACAATGCGGACATTCAAAATCGTCTAGCTTTTGATCCTCAGAATGATCAATATCTCGTCATTTCAGAAGGTTGGCAACAGAATCAGCGTTATCATGATTGTCTGATTCATTTAGAAATTATTAACGAGAAAATTTGGGTACAATGTGATAACACCGAAGACGGTATCACCAAAGAATTACTAAGCGCAGGCATTGCTAAAGAAGATATTGTTTTGGGATTCCATGAACCTAAAATACGTCAATATACAGGCTTCGCTGTCGCTTAACGTTCAAATATGATGGACAATTCTCAAAACCGCGATCGCCGCCAAATGAATCACTATTAGAAGAAGATTAGGGCTCTTCGTTACCCTTTATGCTAAATCAACAGACAAGATGCCAAGACAACATACTTCTAACCCAAAAATTCCGAAAGTTTCTCAAGCCATAGCCTCTCCGTTTTATTAGTTTAAGTTTATTGTTGATTCCCTCGACCACC
>NZ_JADBRW010000287.1:0-6295 GCF_020247025.1 Microcystis sp. M109S1 | reverse complement strand
GCCGAATTTGAAGTCTTTTCTGAACGAAACCCCCTACTATCTGTGGTCAAGGTTCAGTTTTTAGCTTGGTTATCGCTTTTTCCATTGTAGCTTAAAGCCGTCGTAAAACGACGGGGTTTTAACCCAAATTTTCGATAATTGTCCTAAGTAGGGTTTGCGGCAAAAAGTCTTTTAGTGGGGACAGGGTGTAGGGTCATAATTCCCGACGACCTTCTAAAGCTCTCGCTAAGGTTACTTCATCAGCGTATTCCAGATCGCCGCCCATGGGCAACCCGAAAGCGATACGGGTAACTTTGGTGAAGGGTTTCAGTAAACCCCCGATATACAAAGTCGTGGTTTCTCCCTCGACACTGGGACTAATGGCCAAGATAACTTCCTGAATTTTTTTTTGGCTAACTCTAGTGACTAAAGACTGTATATTCAATTGATCGGGTCCAATCCCATCCATAGGCGAGATAACACCGCCCAAAACGTGGTATTTGCCCGAATATTCCCGTGTTTTCTCCAAAGCAATCACATCTCTGGAGTCAGCTACCACACAGATAGTACCCGTTTCTCGGTTAGGATTGCGGCAAATTTCACAAATCGGTTCGGCCGAAAGATGAAAACAAACCTGACATAATCCTACTTGTTTTTTAGCATCCACGATCGCCTGGGCCAATTCGATCGCGTCTTGCTCCGGTCGTTTGAGAATATACAGGGCCAGACGTTGGGCGCTTTTTGGTCCTACCCCGGGTAATTTTTGTAACTGCTCGATCAAACGAGCTAAAGGCGGTGTATAAATAGCAGTTAATCCTCTTATCAGTTATCAGTTATCAGTTATCAGTTATCAGTTATCAGTTATCAGATTTGAGTTTTCAAGTGAGCAGTGTTAAATAGAAGTTTCCTACTGTCTTTTCACTGTTTACTGATTACTGCTCACTGCTCAATGATTAAGACCTTTTTGGTAAACGGACATCGATAACACTGGTGTTGAAATTATAATTATCTCCTTCCAACTCGATTAAAGTGCCAATTTTCACCTTTTGACCGCCAACAACCGCACCGGTATCGGTAACTTCCGCTTGACCACTGAGAGTCATGATCATATCTTGAGAATAGTTTTCCGTGCGGGGATCGGGTAGGACTTTCACACTACCATCCGGCTGCGGAACTAAGACATTTCTCGATAAAGGTTTAACATTTTTTATATCCACTTGACCGGCCGGTTGATTACGAATAACAATATTAGTTTTCTTCTCGGTATTGAATTGATTAATCAAGGCGTTGGGATTGAGAACACTTAAACCCCGGACAATAACATCCACTTCTATGGGTTCTTTGGTAACTTGAGCGATCGTACTTTTACCACTCGTCCCCGGCACAACAAAAATACCGATAATTGTCAATAAAATTACTAAAGCCGCTCCGATATCAAGCAAGCTAAATTTACCGAATAAACGTCCTTTTGAGTCTAATAAATTCATAAGCGGTTCACTATAAAATTTTGGGGAGATGGGGGGTTGGGGTGGTCACTGCGTGCGCGTTGCGGGGGGTGATGGGGTGATGGGGTGATGGGGGGACCACTTCGTGCGCGTTGCGGGGGGTGATGGGGGGATGGGGAGACCACTTCGTGCGCGTTGCGGGGGGAGAATAAATAAAAATAATCTCCTGCCTTCTGCCTTCTGCCTCCTGCCTTCTGCCTTCTGCCTCCTAACTCCTGACTCCTGCCTCCTGAGGGCTAATAGATTCTATCACGATCGGAATCTTGGTCGCGGACGGGAAGTCTGACTTAAGATAGAAGATCGGAGTCTCACACGGAGCGATCGATAGACAATGGCGGGTAAAACTCAACTTAAGAAACAAGAAAAGCAATTATCTCCAGTCGATCTGACCCCTTCTGACGGTAACAACCTCGAAAAAGTTGCCCCCGTTAAACATTGGTCGATCGAAGATAGCGAAAATCTCTATCGCATCCAAGGCTGGGGAGAACCCTATTTCTCGATCAATGCCGCGGGAAACATTACCGTTTCGCCCCAGGGAGAAAGGGGCGGTTCTTTGGACTTATACGAGTTAGTTTCGGCGATTAAGCGGCGGAATATCGGTTTACCCCTGTTAATTCGGTTTAGTGACATCCTCGAGGATCGGATCGAGCGCCTGAATGCCTGTTTTAACCGAGCGATCGCCCGTTATAATTATCCCAACGTCTATCGCGGTGTCTATCCGATCAAGTGCAATCAACACCGTCACATCGTCGAGTCTTTAGTGCGTTTTGGTAAACCCTATCAATTTGGGCTGGAGGCTGGTTCAAAACCTGAGCTAATGATTGCTTTAGCTACCCTAGAACCTGCCTTAAACGGTAAAAATGACAAAACACAACCATTGCTAATTTGTAACGGCTATAAGGACAAAGAATACCTGGAAACTGCCCTGTTGACCACTCGTCTCGGTCATCGGCCTTTGATTGTCATCGAACAATTGGAAGAATTATATTTAACCCTGCGCGTCAGTCGTCAGTTAGGAATTGCCCCTCATTTGGGAGTGCGTGCGAAACTGGGGACAAAAGGGGTGGGTCGTTGGGGATGTTCCACGGGAGACCGGGCCAAATTCGGTTTAACTGTCCCGGAAATCTTAACAGTAGTGACGGAATTAGAACAAGCGGGGATGTTAGATTGTCTGCAACTGCTGCACTATCATATCGGGTCGCAAATCTCCGCTATTAGCGTCATTAAGGATGCCATTCGCGAAGCTAGTCAGATTTATGTGGAATTAGCGAAATTAGGGGCAAATATGACCTATCTCGATGTGGGGGGTGGTTTAGGGGTCGATTACGATGGCTCAAAAACTAACTTCTATGCCTCGAAAAACTACAATATGCAGAATTATGCCAATGATATCGTGGCCGAGGTCAAGGAAGCTTGTGAAGATGCCCAGATTTCACCCCCAATTCTCATCAGTGAAAGTGGACGGGCGATCGCTTCTCATCAATCGGTGTTAGTCTTTGATATCTTGGGAAGTAGTGAGGTTCCCCAAAACCCTCCCGATCCCTGCAATGGGAAAGAACACCTCATCCTCCGTAATCTCTGGGAAACCTACACGGGTATCGATGAGCGCAATTATCAGGAAGCTTATCACGATGCGGGACAGTTCAAAGAGGAGGCGATTAGTCTGTTTAATTTCGGTTATCTCAGTCTCAAAGAACGGTCTAGAGCCGAACAATTGTACTGGGCTTGTTGTCACAAAATTCTGCAAGTGGCCCGACAACAGGATTATGTTCCCGATGACTTGGAAGACTTAGAGCAAATTATGGCCTCAATTTATTATGCCAATCTCTCGGTTTTTCAGTCAGTTCCCGATAGTTGGGCGATCGATCAACTATTTCCGATTATGCCGATCCATCGTCTCGATCGAGAACCTACCCAAAGAGGAATTCTCGCCGATTTAACCTGTGATAGTGACGGGAAAATTGCCCAGTTTATCGATTTGCGCGGGGACGTAAAATCTGTTTTAGAATTGCATCCGTTGGAGTACAAAAACGGTAAACATTCTCCAGAACCCTATTATCTAGGAATGTTTCTGGTGGGTGCTTATCAAGAGATTATGGGCAATTTACATAATCTTTTTGGCGATACTAACGTGGTACATATTCAGATGAGTCCCAAGGGGTACGATATCGAGTATCTAGTCAAAGGAGATACGATCACGGAAGTATTAAGTTATGTACAATATTCTGCGGAAGACCTGTTAGAAAGAATTCGTCTTCGTTGTGAACAAGCTTTGCAGGAAAATCGCATGACTGTGGAAGAATCCCAATTACTACTACAGGATTATGAACGCAGTTTGCGACGTTATACCTATCTAGTGGGGGAGGATTGATAATTGCTCTTGCCGATCGAGTAATCGATCGAGGATGATAGAAAATAGACAAAATAGATAGTTAGTAAGGGGAAGCAGTGGAAAAGGGAACGCTGGTAGAATTTCGCGTCCAAGGAGAAAGGCGCTTAGGGGTGATCGATCGCCCAGAAGGTAAAAAAGATTGGATCGTCATCGATCAAGGGGGAAACCCGCATAAACTGCGTCCCCAACGCTTCGATTACATTGTCAAAGCAGGTCCGTCCAACCATAAGGAGATTGGCAATTTTCTGCGAGAAGTCCAACCCTATCTAGATGCTAGTGGTTTAGAAGTGGCCTGGGAATTATTAGCCGGGGAAAATCAGTTAGTCACTCCCGAAACCATGGCCGAGCTCCTCTTTTCCGATCGCAGTCCGCAGTTTTGCTATGCGGCCCATTGTCTCTTGAGTGATGATAAAGTTTATTTTAAAAATAAAGGGGATGGTTACGAAGCCCGCTCGGAAAATCAGGTAGAGGAAATCAAACACCAGCTAGAGGTGGAACAACAGCGTCAACGGGAAAAAAGCCAATTTCTCCAACGTCTCCAGCAAGCCTTGGCCAGTGGAACGGTAGAATGGTCAGAAAGCGATCGAATTCGTCTGGAATCTCTAGAAAAATTTATCCTCCAACCCGAACAAAAATACCCAGCAGCCATGGAAATACTCTCCCTGCTGGGCCGTTCCCAAACCCCCGAGGCTGCTTTTGAATTGTTAGTCGATTTGAAATGGTGGAGTAGTCACGAAAACCTTTTCCTGCGACGCAGTTCCTACCCCGTTCAATTCTCGAAAAAGGTACTTGATGTGGCGCGTCTTAATTTACTCAATCCCCCTGCGGATGCGGATGTCAACAATCGTCTCGATTTAACTCACCAAAAAATTTACACCATCGACGATGAAAGTACCGAGGAAATCGATGACGGATTATCGGTAGAAATGCTCGCAGATGGTGGTCATCGTCTCTGGATCCATATTGCCGATCCTAGCCGTTTAGTGCTTCCTGATGATGAATTAGACCTAGAAGCGCGTCGTCGCAGTACCAGTCTTTATCTTCCCACGGGAATGGTTCCCATGTTTCCCCTAGAATTGGCCGCAGGTCCGATGAGTTTGGTACAGGGAAAACTTTGTCCTGCGTTGAGTTTTGGGGTAATCCTCGATGAAACAGGGGCGATCGCCGATTATCGTATCCATCCTAGTACAATTAAACCCACCTATCGCCTCACCTACGAAGATGTGGACGAAATGTTACATCTGGACCTGCAGCATGAACCGGAAGTGAGGATTCTCAACCGTTGGGCCAAACAACGCCACGCATGGCGCAAATCTCAGGGATCGATTAACATCCAAATGCCAGAATCATCCATTAAGGTGAAGGCTAACGACGAAATTATCGTAGAATTGCAGGAAGTTTCCCCATCTCGGCAATTAGTGGCGGAAATGATGATTTTAGCCGGAGAAATCGCCGGTCGCTACTGTCAGGAACACGAGATACCCGTGCCTTTCCGCGGACAACCACAACCGGAATTACCCCCCGATGAGGAGTTAATTTTACTACCTGCGGGCCCGGTGCGTTCCTGTGCCTTGCGTCGCTGTATGCCGCGCAGTGAGATGACGACGATTCCTAACCGTCATGCTAGTCTGGGATTGAATACCTATTCCCAAGTAACTTCGCCAATTCGCCGTTATACTGACCTTTTGACCCATTTTCAACTAAAAGCCCATCTCCGGGGCGATCAACTGCCTTTTACGCGGGATAGAATGCAGGAAATTCTCTATAGTGTCGCTAGTTCGGCCCAAGAGGCCACCTCGGTGGAACGACAAACTAATCGTTATTGGAGTTTGGAATTTTTGCGACGACAGGGAGATCAAGTCTGGCAAGCTTTGGTGTTGCGCTGGCTGCGGGAAGAAGAAAATTTAGGCTTGATTTTATTGGAGGAATTGGGGTTAGAATTACCCCATCGTTTTGAGCGCTCGGTATCTTTAGGCGATCGCTTTCAAGTGCAAGTTAGTCGCTCTGATCCCCACCGGGATGAGATCCGTTTTCGCGAGTTGTCGGGTTTTGTCTCCTCTCAAGCAAGTTAATCTCTCGCACAGACAGAATTCAGGAGTCGGGAGATAGGGTGATAGGGACTTAGGGGTTTAGGGAAATTTCAGCCAAATGCTCCACTACCCCACACCCCACACCCCTCTGATAGCTCAAATCAACCTACGGGCGCAAATCTGCTGTAAAATGTTATTATCTAGGGTCTGCTGAAAAAGTTTTTCGGTGGTGGTAGGAGTCAGGAGTCAGGAGTCAGGAGTCAGGAGTCAGGAGTCAGGAGTTTCAGGCTTTGTTGCCCTTGTTTTTTGTACCAAGCGATGTACTATAAGAAGGATAATGCAAGGTTTTTGAAAGTCCCAATCCTATTTTCTTGCACTAACATCGGACT
>NZ_JADBRW010000286.1:0-4504 GCF_020247025.1 Microcystis sp. M109S1 | reverse complement strand
GGGGAAAGGGCAGAAAATTTAGAGTTAGCTATTGTTGCTTATAGCCTGTCATTAGAAGTATATACCCGTGAAGCCTTTCCTTATGAATGGGCAAGAACACAAAATAATCTGGGCAATGCTTATAATAAGCGCATCAGAGGGAAAAGGGCTGATAATCTAGAGTTAGCTATTGTTGCTTATAGCCTGTCATTAGAAGTATATACCCGTGAAGCCTTTCCTGAATATTGGGCAGGGTCACAAAATAATCTGGGGATTACTTATAGAGATCGCATCAGAGGGGAAAGGGCAGATAATCTAGAGTTAGCGATAGCGGCTTATAACCTATCTTTAGAAGTTTATACCCCCACTGCTTTTCCTATAAACTGTTTAAGAACAGGACGAAACTTAGGAAATACTGCTAACCTTATCGAAGACTGGGAAACCGCCATCAAAGGCTACAACTTAGCCATCGAAGCGTCAGAAATCACCCTACTAGAAGCATTAAACCCCCAACGACAACAAGAAATCCTCTCCGATGCAATGGATGTTTATCATGGCATAGTTCAATCCTATCTCAACCTCAATCAAAAAGATCGCGCTTTAGAATACGTTGAACGTAACAAAACCCGCTATCTAGTCCAATTGCTTACCGACCGAGATATCTATCCTAAAGGTAATATCCCCCAAACTATTATTACCGAATTAGATCGCCTCCGTCGTGCCATTATCGGGGAAGAACAACAGTTAGCCATCCAAGAACAAACCCGCAATAGGGGATTAATTTTAACTCTAGATCAACAAAAACAACCCATCTTAAATGACTATACTCACCTCAATCATTTAAAACAAGAATTAAAGCAATTTATTGACCAAGAAATAACCAAAATAGATAAGACTTTTATCTTAACTCAAAAAGTTCAAACCATTAAATTAAGTGAGATTCAATCCTTAATTGATCAAGATACTGCTATTTTAGAATGGTATATTTCAGGGGATAGAATTATGGCGTTTATTGTTACTAATGAAGGTTTGATCCCCCCTAACCCCCCTTTGAAAGGTTTGATCCACCCTAACCCCCCTTCAAAAGATTCGATCCCCCCTAACCCCCCTTTAAAAGGGGGGAATTTTGAGGTAAAAGGGGTTAAGGTTTGGCAATCTTCAGCAGAAGATCGAGAGAAATTGATTGATTTTATTAAAGATTATCGTGAAGCTTATGAAAATAATAAAACAGAGTGGATTAATAATCTTAATTCTTGTTTAAATCAACTATCAGAAATTCTCCACATTGATGAACTTTTAGAACTAATTCCCCAAGACTGCAAACGCTTAATCATAATTCCCCATTGGTTCTTACATATAATTCCCCTTCATTGTTTACCCCTAAAAGATGGACAATTTCTCTATCAACGCTTTACTAAAGGTGTAGGATACGTTCCCAGTTGCCAACTTTTAAAACTGGTAAAATCATCACAGCGAGAAAACTTTACTCATCTTTTTGCTATTAAAAACCCCACCAGAAAAGACCTAAAACCCCTCTTAGGAGCAAATCTAGAAATAGAGAGAATTAGTCAAGGATTTGATGCAGAAAAAACCATTATTATTGGTGAATTAGAAGCATCAGAACAAACCCTAGTAAACCGTCGTCAAGAATTACAAGCGTCCCATTGTATTCACTTTTCTTGTCATGGAAAATTTGATAATAAATCCCCTAGAGACTCAGCTTTAATGTTAGCAGATCCAGAAGGTAACTTAGGAAAATTAGCTAACCTTACTCTAGCAGAAGTCTTTAAAAAACTTGATTTAAGAGAATGCCGTTTAGTTACTTTTTCTGCTTGTGAAAGTGGTATAATAGAAAGTAAAGCCGATAGTATTAGTGATGAATATGTGGGTTTACCCAGTGGTTTTCTATTTGCAGGAAGTTCTAGTGTCGTTAGCACCCTTTGGACAGTCGATCCCCTAGCAACAACCTTATTTATGGCTAAATTTTATCACGATCTTAAACGGATTTCTATCCAAGATCAAGGGAGTATTGCTATTGTTTTAAATCATACTCAAACCTGGTTAAGAACATTGAATAGTCAAAAATTAGCCCAAACAAAAAATAGTCAAAAATTCCAGCAATTACTCGATCGAGTCTTTGAGAGTAAACGGGATAGAAGAAAATTCCAAGACTTATTAGAAGCGGCAGTGAAACGCGAACCCTATCCCTTTGCCAATCCCTATTATTGGACAGCATTTATCGCAACAGGAGTTTAACTCAGGTCTTGCACCATTATCCAAAAGTCCAAAAAACCCGATTTTTAGAGACAGAAAAAATCGGGTTTTTAATATCAGGGATAAGCTCTGAGTTTAAGAATCGGAACAATTTTGACAAAATTTATCCAGTCCTTGCTCTTGAATATAAACAGCAACGATAGTTGATAAAATTCCTGCTACTCCAGGCGGACACATAAAACATCCTGCGATAATATCTGTTACAGGGGGAATAAGTGCGGGTAAATATTTTTCTCGCAAAGTTTCATACTTCGGTTGACAGATAGAATCACGACATTTATTAAGAACAATAGCAAACCAACAAAAATCAGCCTTATCTTCTACCCCTTCAATCCCGTTACGAGTGGCAATAGATTCAGCAGCATCTGCTAAATCTCCCTCCCATTCCTCAATAACATCAAGTGCAATTAAAGCGTTCTCATTGTCCGCAAATTCAATACGGTACTGAGCAATTTTTTCCGGTGTTAACTGCGTTGTGTCTGACATAATACCATCCTTAAAGCTAAAACTAATTTTTTTCTATTATCTCACTTTATTAGCTCCTAAGTAGGTAGGCGTTAAAAATTATCAGACACCCCCCTTATCAAGGGGGGATTAAGGGGGGATCAGAGGCAAAATCTATCTTCAATTTAATTATAACTACTTACTTAATCCCACCAAATGCCGTGAGGAAAATCCCTCGCTTTAGCTTGTCCGCAACTTTATAATCGTCTCGTCGCTAACGGTTTTGACTTTACCGATGGCAAGTTAATCCGGTCAAGATTAGCTTAGAAGACTAGGAAAAAGCGAATTTTTTTGGGGTGAGAATTTACTTTTGTCAAAAATCATTACATATTCGCAACAAAATACACTTTTTTGAACAAATTAATGTACCATACTTAGACAAGGCGGTCAATTATTTTGTACTAGGAATTATGCGCTCAACTTATCTCCTGTTATCCCCAAAGTCAGGAAAAAGAGGAAGTCTTAATGAAAATGATTTCTCAACATTAATTAATTGAGGATGGGGAGAGGTTGCTAACAGTCAATATTGCTACCTGAATCGCTTTTTCGATGGCCTGTTGTTTGCTTTCTAAACTAATCCCTTCCTCTTTACTTCTTTCGGCAATCACACCACAAATACAAGCGGCAGTAAATCCATAAACCCCCGCCATTTTAAATAAAGTTCCCGCTTCCATTTCATAATTGAGAATATTTAAACGTCGATATTCTTCCGTAATTCCCTCTAAATGACGCTGAAGATAAGGGTTAGCGGAAGACAGGATTCTTTCCTGTCCTTCATAAAAACTATCCACAGAAGCGGTAATACCTACATGATAATTTACTCCCAAAAATTGAGCCGATTTAACTAGGTCAACTGTCAAAAAAGGATCCGCCACTGCGGGATATTCCAGAGGAGCAATATCATTAGCAGCACCTTGCCTACATAAAGCCGCTTGGGAGATAATAATATCACCAATTTTTATTCTATTTTGAATTGCACCACAAGTACCAATACGAATAATAGTTTTAATTCCCACCTGTATTAATTCATTAACCACAATACTCAAAGATGGCGCACCCATGCCACTGGTAGCCAGAAGAATTGGGGTAGAATTATCTAGATAGCCAAGATAACTATTTAATCCGCGATAATCCGATAGTAAACTTGCATTTTGTAAATAAGTTTCAGCAATATAGCGCGAGCGTTCTGGTTCCCCCGATAATAGGGTGATAGTCGGTTTTGCCGTGCCTAAATCCTCACTGCTAAAGTTGAGATGATAGGGTTTTTGGTGAGATAAGTTATTGGACATTTAAATCAAATTAAGAGCAGTTACTTTGGTTAAATAGGCTTTTAGTTATTATAACAACTTTAGGTTTTAATTAAAATTAAATATTTAATTATTGACAAAAGAGAATTTAATTGTGGGTGCATCTCATTTTTGTAAATCTACTAATTTGGGATTTTTCAGGGGAAACTTTCTCCTAAAATTGGGTGTTACTTTCGGTGGCTCTTCGTTACTCTTTATGCTAAATCAACAGACAAGATGCCAAGATAACATACTTCTAACCCAAAAATTCCGAAAGTTTCTAAAGCCATAGCCTCTCCGTTTTATTAGTTTAAGTTTATTGTTGATTCACTCGACCACCCCATTCGTTGTCCTTCGCTCAAAATAACTAATGATTTCTCCAAACCAATTTCGGATTGTTTGACAACTCTTGGTAAAAACACTGGAGGATTTTGCCAACCATTCCGAGATGGATAGCAGTC
>NZ_JADBRW010000285.1:0-18321 GCF_020247025.1 Microcystis sp. M109S1 | reverse complement strand
GTCAGTCTGTAGAGCGACCATAAGACCAGAACAGAGTAAAACTGGGGCGGCAGGTGCGGAACCCCGCAAGGGAAAGAAGCAGAAACCCAAATCGTGAGGTTTGGGAATCACCGTCCGTTTACGGCGGTGAGGATGTCAATACGGCGGATTCAGGATTGGTCTGGTACATTCTCCACCTTGAAAAAATGAGCGAACGATGAGTGACGAGTCTGCGTTCTCAGAACTGTAATGTCTTGGAATTCATGACCGGGGAGGTTAGGGCATCTCGTCAGGGAAGTTCTTCACCCTATCTTCTGCCCTAGGAGAGTTCTGCCACTGAGTCAATGCCACTGGCTGCTTGACAACCCCCCCCGAACGGTTACGAATCAGCAACGCCAATAGGCTCTAATTCCTCAAGAAGAATGAGATAATCTTGTCCGATTTTTTGAATGGTCGTAGGAAGATGGAAATTACGAGAATATTCAATTCTTATCTCTAACTGACCATCTATGATTAGGAAAAAGAATTCAATCAATGTGGTACGTTTTTGATCAGGTGGTGATAAACGACAGTCGCGCTCGCCATAAACAAACTCAAACAAGTCAGAGAGAGGAACCGAACGATTTCCCAGATAATTAGCCCGTACTAGGGTTAAATTACTATCAGGATAGAGATATTCAGGTAAAGACTCACCCATCCAATCATAAGTTACGCCATTCATTGGTAAGCTTTCAAACTGCTCATTGATGGTACTGATAGTTTTTTCCCAAGTCGTAGAAGTGGATAAATTAATGCCTATGGGAAAATTTACAGCATAATTGCCCATACTTTCCATAAAAGGCTGACCTTCGCCTAAATCTCGCCCATGACTACGATGACTGATAACCACCTGTTTGCGTTGACTCCAATCACCTAATAAACGGTATAAAGGAGCAAGAAGAATGGGATAAAAGTTAGACTGATAATAAGCCTTGCCTTGGTTTAATAACTGTTTAGTTTGCGCTTTACTTAAGACAAATCGCGCACTTTCGGCAGAAGCTTCAATATTTGCGCCTTTGACATGATCGACGGGGACTTCAAAGCGACTCTCTGCATCAGGAAATTGTTCCTTCCAATAATTCAAGTGTTCGTTCATTGTTCCTTTTTTCTCCTCATCCCTCAAGACTTGCACAAAATCTAAGTAAGACTGAGGATTAGGGTTAGGAAAAGTCGGATCACTTCCTACCAATAATTGATGATAGGCACTCCAAAGTTCCTTAAACAAGAGGGTTGCACTTAACATATCAGCAATGATGTGGTGAGCGACCATCGTAACATCGTAGCAATAGGGACTAACTTTAACGACAAGAGTAGCAGTAAGTGGCCAACGGTCAATCTGGATTTTTTTAGCTAAATCTGACATTTGAGCTTCAATTTTAGCATTACGTTCTGCTTCTGTTAAGTGGCTTCCATCCCAATACTCTGCTAGGATAGGTTGAGGATCATTGATCAAGTATTGCTGCCATTTACCTTGATTTTGTAGGCAAACCGTCCGAAAAGCTTCATGACGTTGCACCAAAAGATTAGCAGCTTGATTGAAAATATCAAGATTCAAAGACTGATGATAGAGAAAACGAGTATAACCCAACCATTGATAGGGAGGTTCAAAATAGTTGACTAACCAACGTTGTGCGGGTCCAAGGGGGATAAGAGAAGGAGTAGGGGGAGCAGAGGGAGCAGCGGGAGAAGGAAGTAATTCGGCGGCTAATGCTTTACGGTCTAACTTTCCGTTATGATTCTTAGCAAGTTGTGGAAACCAAGCGAATCGTTGAGGAATCATGTAATGGGGGAGTTTCTGCTCTAAATGTGCTTTGAGAACTCGGGTTTTGATTTTATCCCCCGATAAACAAGCAATTAATCGTTTTTGTCCTTCACCGTAATCAATAGCTAAAACGGCGGCCTCCCGTACATTGGGATGAGTGGTTAAGATGCTCTCAATTTCCCCTAATTCAATGCGAAAACCCCGAATTTTGACCATATTATCGATACGTCCATGATATTCCAGCGTACCATCAGGTAATTCCTTGACTAGATCACCTGTCCGATAAATATAGTCACCAGAGACATCAGAAAAAGGATTAGAACAGAACGCTTTAGCGGTTTTTTCAGGATCTTTGAGGTATCCTAATGCTAATTGTACGCCACCAAGCCAAAGTTCTCCCATTTCCCCTTGTTTAACAGATTGCATCTGATCATCCAACACTTTGAGATAGACATTATCGATCGCTTTTCCGATGGGAATTTGGCTGCTGGTGCGTTCGTCAGGACGTTCTGTAATAATATGGTAAGTCACATCAATTGAGGCTTCTGTCGGTCCATAAAGATTGGCTAAACCTGTCTTTAATCCATAACAATCAATCCATTTTTGGATAAAAGACATGGGCAAGGCTTCCCCACTAAAGATTAACCAGCGTAAATCAGGAAATGTCCAAGATTCCTTTTCAATCGCACTGATAAATTCCCCAAAGAGGGAGGGAACAAAGTGCATTACATTAATTTTAGTCTTTTTAATCCATGCGGCAAATTCCCAAGGATTTAAGACTACTTCGCGTTTGACGGGACATATTGTTGCACCTTCCATTAACGTCCAGAAAATTTCCCATACGGAAATATCGAAGCAAAAAGAGGTGCGTTGTGCAATGCGATCGCCTGTTTTCAGGCAAAATGTCTTTTGCATCCATTCTAGACGATTCATATAACCGCGATGGTTTAACATTACCCCTTTTGGCCGTCCTGTTGATCCAGACGTATAAAGAATTACCATTAAATCCTCAGGACGATTACAAAGATTTATGGATTCTTTACTGTGTTTTTGCCAGATAGAAGTGGTAATCTGAGTTAAATCATTAATTTTGTTTAATCTTTCTCCTTCATCTAAAAAGAGGACGGTTTGCAAGGGTAAAGGTTCTGTCACACAAGAAATTAACTGTTCACTTACCTGATGTTCGGTAAGTAAAATCTCGATAGTGGCATGATGAAGAATATAACGCAATCTTTCGACGGGATAATCGGGATCTAAGGGTACATAACAGCCACCGGCTTTAAGAATTCCCAAAATACCAATAATCATGCCTGGATTTCGTTCCGTCATAATTCCTACTCTGGTATTGGGGTTAACACCTTGAGTCTGTAAATAAGCAGCAACTTGATTAGAAAGATGGTCTAATTGTTGATAAGTTAGGGGACAAGTCTCATCTAAAACAGCGATCGCATCAGGGGTTAATTGTGCTTGTTTAATAATTTTATAGTAGGGAATTTCGGGGGAAAAAGCCATAAGAATAATCCTCTATTAGATGTTAGGTGGTAGGGGCGCAAGGCTGGCGCCCATTGGTCTTTTAAAAGGTAGCCATTAAGGACTGATAACGAACCTTCGCTGGTTGAGGTATAGCCGGACAAAAAAAGTTCAGGATATCATAAATATTTGTGGATTTCTACCTACGCAGGATCACATATTTTTCTTCTTCCTAACATTAATTTGTCAGACTATATTTTACCAATAGCTGTTGACGATTGAAGGTTGAGATGGGGCTAAAATAGCAGCCATTTCTTGTAAAGTTCGACAATTTAAAAGGTCTTGGCGATATTGTTTGCCATAAATCCCTTCTAGCTTGGTAACAAGGCGAATGCGTTCTAAAGAATCTAGTCCTAAATCTGCCTCCAAATCATCACTCGTTTCTTCTTCTTCAATTGTCCAATGACAAATTTCGGAAGTTATTTTTCGTAGCATTTCTTCAATCTCTGTATTAAGAGAAATAGACGAAGAATGAGAAATAAGAACTTGATCTTGCACGGGTAAATTGGCTAGTTCTTCAATTTGGCTGACATAGGCTGTCATTAATTGCTCTATTAGCAATAAGTCAAAGTGATGGTAATCGTAACTTGCAAATAAATGAAGACGATTATTAAAGATTTCTTGCAAAATATCAATTGTTCCAGTGGCGTTCATTCCTCCTGCTTGATAGTCAGTAATTGATAAAGCATCATACTGAGGTTGCAGGTGAGTTTGTCCCGTATAAGGAAGGTATAAATTAGACTTTAAAGCCTCCTGTATTAAAGAAAGACTATGAGGGGGAATTTTACCCTTTTCTAGGGTAATATTGTCTCGAAAAATTGTTCCCATTTGACGAGTTTGCGCCCGATCTAAACCTGTGCCAATATGTTGTTGTACAGTTTGCTGAATTTGGCTTAAAAAGGTCGGCCAATCTTGCTCAGATTCAGGTTGAGCAAAACTTAATGCCAGATTTTGAGCAAAACTACTAACCACACCTGTTGCATCTACTTCGGGGTAAATTCGTCCACTGGTGGGAATCGAAATTACGATGTTTTCAGCTTTTGAATCTAGTTGTGACATAGTTTTTAGAAATGCACCTAATAATAGTGCATTCATCGGGACTCGCCATTGACGGGTTTTGTCGATTAATTTAGAGGTAGTTTCTCCTGAAAGTACATACTTTTGGTTGTAAAAGAGAGGAAATTTTTGAGCATTTTTCTGCTGTTTAGGTTGCCAACGATAGGACATTCCAGACACAGCATTATTGTATTCTGCTAAGGCTCGATCTTCCTCAATATCTTGCCAATCGTTCATTAATTGAACTTGTTTTCGATAATCTTCTACAGTCAATGTAGGGGGAAGATTTGGCGTTTCTTTAGCAACTATGGCCCGGTAAATTTCCAAGAATTCCCGCATCATGACATGGTTACTTAACCCATCGGAAATTAAGTGTTCATTCCCTAAAAATAATTGATGAATTTGCTCAGATAATTTAAGAACAGAAAATCCATGCAGCGGCCATTGCGTTAAAGACCAGTTATAGTTTAACCAATGATAGATTTCTTCTTCAATTTTCTCCCCTTGTTTCTCAGGAGTTAAAGTGGTGAAATCTTTAACAAGAATTTCAGGAGGAATGGGATTTTCTAGCACTTCTAATTGATAGTCTGCAAAGCAGGTTGCATCTTCTGGAATCTGAAATTGCGCCCGTAACATGGGATGTCGATTAATTAACAGTTTCCAGGCTTGTTGAGCAATATTTAAGTCAAATTCTCCTGCAATTTTAACCTTAGTAAATAAACTATTAGAATTGAGACTCCAATAACTCATTAACAAGGGAATTTGACTATGGAGAATAGGAACCAGATTCGAGGGTTGTGGTTGGAGGTTTTTGGTTTGTGGTTTAGGGTTGGAGATTTGAGGTTTGGGGGATGAAGTATGAGATTGAAGAATGGTTAATAATTCCTGAAGATTGGAGACTTGCATTAAATGGCGTAGGGAAAAGGTTTCACTAAATTGACTACGTTGCTCTTCAGGAATTAATGATAGTAACCCGTTCATTAATTGGGTCATCATAATAGAATCTAACCCTAAATCTGCTTCTAAGGAAACATTCAAACTCAATTGCTGAGGATTTAAACCCGTAATTTGACTTATTAAGGCAATTAATTGACTTTCTAAGCTTTCAGCCTTGGTTTCGTTTTGTTTTTGGGTTGGGCGCAAGCCAGGCACCCCTAAAGTTTCTCGTTCTTGACTTTGGTGTAAGTCTTGTTCTTCTACGGTTTCTGTCCCTTGGGTTGGGCGTAAACCAGGCGCCTCTACGGTTAACCAGTAGGGTTGTTTTTGGAAAGCATAAGTAGGTAAAGGAAGACGAAGACGAGCATAATCTTTATCAAAGCCATTCCAATCAATATTAACCCCAGAAACGGCTAATTTCGCCACACTTTGTAATAAAATTTGCCAATCATCCTGTCCTCGTTGTAGGGAAGATAACCACAGATAATCAGGGTTTGCTAAGGTTTTTTGACCCAATCTCGTTAAAATCGGATGAGAGCCGATTTCAATAAATAGATTATAACCTTGGCTGGCTAAGGTTTCTATTGCAGGGGCAAATTGGACGCATTGACGCACTTGTTGACACCAATAGTCGTCTGTTACTGCTTGGCTGATTTCTTCACCTGTTACGGTGGAAATCCAATCTAATTGGGGTGTTTTATAGCTAATTTTAGCAGCGATCGCTTTAAATTCTGCTAATATCGGTTGCATCATCCCGGAATGAAAAGCATGAGATACCTGAAGCAGACGCACTTCAAGGCTTTGTGATTCTAAATCTGCTTTAATCTGATTAATTGCCTCCTTATCACCCGAAATAACGATATTTTCCGAACTATTGATAGTTGCAATCTCAACTTGATCCCCATAAGGAGAAATAACAGATTTTACTGTTTCAATAGGGGCAAATATAGCAGCCATTGCGCCTTTTTGGGGTAAAGACTGCATTAAGCGCCCTCTTTCGGCAATTAACTTGATTCCATCTTCGAGAGAATAAACCCCTGCAACACAAGCGGACACATATTCCCCCACACTATGACCTAAAACCCCATCAGGTTTAATGCCCCAAGACTGCCATAATTGATATAATGCGTATTCAATGGCGAATAAGGCGGGTTGAGTATAAGCAGTTTGGTCTAATAAGCTAGAATCACTGTATAAAACCTCTAATAAGGACTTTTCTAGGTAAGGTTGCAATAAGCGATCGCATTCCTCTAACGCATGACGAAAGGTGGGTTGAGTTTCATACAGTTGTCGTCCCATGTCTGCATACTGAGAACCTTGTCCTGTAAACAAGAAAGCAATCTTATTTTGACGACTTTTTGCAACTGCTTGGCTGAAAACATTCAAACAAGGTTGTTTTTGCGTAAATGCTGTTAAAGAGTCCTTGGCTTCAAGGGTTGATTTTGCCAAAATTGCCAGACGATGGTTAAATTGTCCTCGTCCTGTGTGGGCACTAAAAGCTAAGTCTGCTAGGTTTAATTGAGGATTTTTCTCTAAATAGCTGACCCATTTTTGCGCTAAATCATCTAAGGCATCGTCGCTTTTCGCTGATAGAGTGAGTAAATGAGCAGGACGATCCACTTCAGAAGGATTAAAGCTTAATTGAGGCGGTTCTTCGATGATAATGTGGGCATTTGTGCCACTTAATCCAAATGCACTAATTCCAGCCCTTCTAGGTTCTTCTGTTCGCTGCCAAGGAAGAGAAGATGTAGGAATTTTGAGAGAGGTTGCAGCATCCGCTAAATCAGGATTAAGTTCTTTAAAATGAAGATGGGGGGGAATTTCTTGATTTTTTAGGGATAAAATGACTTTTAATAGGCTGGCCATCCCTGCTGCAATTTCTAGGTGGCCGATATTCGTTTTTACTGAACCTACCATTAAGGGGTTATCAGTGGAACGATCTTTGCATAGGATATTGTTAATCCCCCGTACTTCAATAGGGTCGCCTAAGGCTGTTCCTGTCCCGTGTGCTTCTAAATAGCTAATTTGTTCGGGTTTTACTTTTGCATTCTCCAATGCTTGACGAATAACTGCCATTTGCGCTGATCCATTGGGAACCGTTAAACCACTACTGGGGCCATCTTGATTGACCGCCGAGCCTCTAATTACCCCTAAAATGTTGTCTCCATCGCTTATAGCATCAGAAAAGCGTTTTAAGACCACCATTCCACAGCCTTCCCCTCTCACATAGCCATTTGCATCTTTATCAAAGGTTTTACAACGACCATCAGGGGACAAAGCGCGGGTTTTAGAAAGATATAACGTCACCTCCGGGGATAACATTAAACTAACTCCCCCTGCTAAAGCTAAATTTGACTCTCTATTGCGTAAGCTTTGACAAGCCAGATGTACCGTGACTAAAGAGGTAGAACAGGCGGTATCAATGGCTAAACTGGGTCCTTGTAGCCCTAAAAAATAGGATAAGCGACCCGAAGCGAAACAAAACGCATTTCCTGATCCCGTATAAGCATCAATGGGAATTTGTTGCTTAATTTGCCGTTTTGCGTAATCATCCAAGCCAATGCCCACAAATACGCCTGTTTGCGTCCCTGTCAGCTTCTGAGGTGCAATTCCGGCATTTTCTAACGCTTCCCAACTTACCTCTAATAATAATCGTTGTTGAGGGTCTAGTGCGATCGCCTCACGGGGAGTCATCCCGAAAAATTGGGCATCAAATTGATCTACTGCGTCAATAAACCCGCCATAACGAGCATAAGTTTTGTTAGGAAGATCGGGATTTTCGTCATAATAAGCCTCCGCATCCCATCTTTGGCTAGGAACAGGGACAATTACTTCTTTTCCCCTTGATAATAGCTCCCAAAACGCCTCTGGACTATTTGCACCCCCCGGAAAACGACAGCCCATGCCAATAATAGCGATCGGTTCATTTTTTTGCCGTTCTAAGGCTTCAATCTTGTTACGAGCTTCTTTAAGCGCAATAACTGCTTTTTGTAACGGCGTTAATTCTGTTTTCTGATGATGAGAATCCATGATATTAAAATGCTCCTTAGATATTAGGTGTGAGGTGTTAGGCATTCAGATAACTGGTAACTGATAACTGTTCACTGTTAAAGTAATGCCTCTAATTCCGCCAATTCTCGCTCCATTAGGGCTTCTGTTTCTGCTTCTGACAGCGACTCCAATTCAGCAAGGGCTTGGTTGAGTACTACAGCATCCGTTGACTCTGTTTCCGAAGAAATCTGAGAATTTTCTGAATTATCTTCCCAAGCAAATACTTCTTCAACAAAATACTGTACCACATCACCAATAGTGGGATACTCAAAAGCAAAGGTAGAAGGTAAAGTGACAGAAAAGAGGGATTCTAGACGATGTTTCAGTTCTACCGACATTAAAGAATCCATTCCCATCTCAAAGAACCCTTTATCAGTATCTGGTAAAGTATCTCCGTGAATTCCTAAGACTTGCGCTACTTCTTGCTGTAAACGAGTGGTTAATAGGGTGACTCGTCGGTGAGGAGGTTTTTTTTGGATGGTTTGGGGGAAATTCTCGACCGTTTGCACAAAATTATCCTGATCTTGCTTGAATAACGCTTCTAAGAAAGCCACCCGTCCTTTTGCTGCAACAATCGTTTTAAACTTAGACCAATCAATCTCTGCTACCATTGTTTGAGTAACATTACCATTGATTAGAGTACCTAAAGTATCTAGAGCTAAATTAGGTTGTAATGGACTGATTCCCAGGCGTTTTAAGCCTTCTTCATAGCCTTGCGTGGCCATTCCCCCTTTAGCCCAAGGTCCCCAGTTAATGCTTAACCCTGTGAGTCCAGACTCTCGACGGTAGTGCATTAAACCATCTAAGAAATGGTTGGCAGCAGCATAGTGAATTTGACCTCGTGATCCGATTAAAGCAGACATGGAAGAGAAACAAACAAAGAAATCTAAGGATAAATCTTGAGAAAGTTGGTGTAAATTCCACGCTCCTGCTGCTTTAGGATTAAATACGCTCTCAAAACAATCGAGAGCCATCTTGTCAATGGTGCGATCGCTCAAAACCCCTGCTGCGTGAATAATACCCTGTAAGGGAGGACAATTTTCTTGAATTTGGTTAAAAAGTTGACGGGTTTGTTGATAATCACTAACGTCAGCGGCAATTACTTGAATAATAGCCCCTTTATCCTCTAAAGCTTTGATTTTTACCTGTTTATCCGTTGAATGGTCAGCTAAGGCTCGCCGACTGGTTAAGATTAAATGATTTGCACCTTTTTCAATTAACCAATCTGCTAAACTTAATCCTAAAGAGCCTAAGCCCCCAGTAATGAGATAACTGGCTTCTGTCTTCTTAAAATTGATGTTTGAGCTTTTTATTGCTTTATTAGGTACTAAACGGGCAAGATATCGTTGATGATCCCGAAAAGCGATGCGATCTTCTCCTAGATTTTCTGTTATTTCAGCAATAATTGCTTGAGACGATGGTTGTTTTTCTTCTAAATCAATCAATCCTCCCCATAAATTGGGATATTCAAGGGCAATGACTTGACCCATTCCCCATAAGGACGTTTGCGCTATTTTAAGCGGTTTAACAGCATCATTCACCGGTTGTGCTTGTTGTGTTATGACCCAAAGTTTAGGGGGTTCTTTAGTTTTAAATTGAGCTAAAGCTTGTGTTAGATACAATAAACTGGCATAAGAACGAGTTTGAGAGGGTTGGGAGTTAATATCGCTGTCTAACCCCCATAAATAGACCACTTTGGTGATTGGTTCAGTTATATCTTGTAACAACCGTTGAAAATCCTTATCATTATTAGGATTAATTTGATAATGACCTGACACCAACTTCTGATAAGTTTGACCAGAAGACACCAAAATATAAGCATCATTTAGCGTTGTTGCTAAGGCTTTACCAACTCCTTGATTATCATTAAAAATTAACCACCGTTCTCCTTGAGAAGGCTTATTTTTTAAGTTTAAAGGACTGAGTTGCCATTCCACTTGATAACAGTTTTTACTAACATCCTGTAGGATAGGCATCTTGCCTGTTATTGTTGCATCTTCCCCAACCAATAACTGTAATAATTGTGGTAAAAACTGCTTGACTTCTGGTGATAATTGATCACTTTGATTTAACTGTTCCGTTAGTTGTTCAGTTTTGCCTTCAACTAATAAATTCAGTAAACTAGAAGCAGAAAAAACAGACTTAAATTGAGGTTTAGCATCATTTACCCAATAAGATTCATGTTGCCAAGGATAAAGCGGTAACTTAACAAACTGACAATTTTCGGGATATAATTTTTCCCAATTAATCGACTGTCCCCAAGTATAGAGCTTTCCTAAAGAATTTAATAGCGTTCCCCGTTCAGAATGTTCTCGTCTTAGAGAGGGTAAAACAAATCCCTCAGTATCTTGTTCTCGTAAGGTACTTTTAATATATCCCAATAAAACAGGATGGGGGCTGATTTCAACAAAGATAGTATGACGAGATTTAATCATTGCTTCAATAGCAGGGTTAAAACGTACTGTCTGACGCATATTTTGTCCCCAATAAGCATCATTAAATAATGTCCCCTCTTGTTGATCACCTGTTACGGTTGAGAAAATTGCTATGGTGCTTTTTTGAGGCTGAAGCTCTCCTAGTTTTTTAACTAAATTATCCGCAAAATTAGTCATTTGTTGACTATGAAAAGCATAATTAACAGGGAGTTCTTTGTAGAAAATATGAGGATGGTTTTGGGACAATTCAGCAATTAATTGATCGATCGATTGAGACTCCCCAGATACAACCGTTGAATAGGGACTATTAATGGCAGCAATTTCTAATTTATTTTCCCAAGCAGCTATTAAATTTTCTACCTCATTAACAGGTAATTCAATCGCAAGCATTTTTCCATTTCCTGTTGCTTGTTGCATCAATTGTCCGCGCTGACAAATCAAATGAATGGCTTCCTCAAGAGTGAGAATTCCCGCAAAATGGGCTGCTGCAACTTCTCCCAAGCTGTGACCAACCACAGATTTAGGATTAATCCCCCAAGATTGCCATACTTTAGCTAATCCAACTTGTAAAGCGAATAAAGCAGGTTGAGAAACTTCTGTTTCTTGTAAACGAGATTGAGCTTCAGACGCATTAAATTCCGCTAATAATGACCAGTTAGCATACTTTTGAATCAAAGTATCACATTGTTTAATAACAGAGCGAAAAACGGGTTCTGTTGCTAATAATTCCCGTCCCATTGCCCACCATTGAGGTCCTTGGCCAGAAAAGACAAAAGCAATGTTTGTTTTACGTTTTGAAGGCTTAGATTGAGTCGATAAATCAATCGTTTCTAACTCTTTTAAACCCTTCAATAATTCTTCAGGAGAATGAACCACAACCGCCTGACGATGAGCATGATGAGTCCGTCTTATACTAGCACTATAGCAAAGATTCTGAACAAATTCAGGGGTTAAAGCTTGATCTTTCAGGAAATCTTCATAATTTTGAGCTAAATCTCTAACCGCTTCTTGACTATGGGCAGATAAAGGAAGTAAATGAGGGAAAGTTAAGGCAATTGGTTCTTGGTGAGATAAATTAGCTTCTTCCAAGATAAGATGAGCGTTTGTTCCCGAAAATCCAAAAGAACTAATTCCCACCTTGGCGGATGTTTCCTGTTGTGGCCAAGTAATTAAAGATGATTGAAGCTTAAGGGGTAACTTATCAAAGGGAATATAAGGATTCGGCTTGTTAAAATGCAGACTGGGCGGAATTTGCTTGTTTTTCAGGGAGAGTGCCATCTTAATCACACTGGCAATTCCTGCCGCTGCTTCGAGATGTCCTATATTACTTTTTACCGATCCCACCAAACAAGGATTATCCTTGTCTCGTCCTTCTTCTAACACAGATCCCAAGGCTATCGCTTCGATGGGATCGCCTAAAGATGTTCCAGTCCCGTGCAATTCCACATAATTAAGCTCTTTTGGCTCAATTTCTGCATTTTTCAAGGCTGATCGAATCAAGCTTTCTTGTGCTGGTCCATAAGGAACCGTTAACCCCTTACTGCGTCCATCATGATTAATAGCAGTTCCCCTAATCAACGCATAAATGGAATCATTGTCTGCGATCGCTTGAGCCAACGGTTTGAGAATAATACAACCGACTCCCTCACTTCGCACATATCCATTGGCACTTTCATCAAAGGTTTTGCAACGTCCATCAGGAGACAAGGCTTTCAATTTGCTTAACGCAATATTACCAATAGGGGATAAAATCAGGTTAACCCCTGATGCGATCGCCATTGAAGACTCATCATTCCATAAACTTTGACAAGCGAGATGCACTGCGACCAAAGAGGAAGAACAAGCCGTATCTACCGCTAAACTAGGACCTTTTAAGTTAAAAAGATAGGAAAGACGACCGGCTGCGATATTTGTGCAGTTTCCTGTTAAATCATAGCCTTGGGGATGGTGGCTATATCCTGCATGGATGCGACTATAATCGTTTGTGGCAATTCCCACAAATACACCTGTTTTCGATCCTGCCAATTGTTCCCGTGTTATTCCTGCATCTTCAATGGTTTCCCATGCGACTTCTAGGAGTAAGCGTTGCTGAGGGTCCATTAATACGGCTTCTCTGGGGGAAATTCCGAAAAAATTAGCATCAAACCCATCAACTTGCGATAAAAATCCCCCATAACGAGAATTCATTTTCCCCTGTGTTTCAGGATTCTCATCATAATATTCATTAATATTCCAGCGCTCCTTAGGAATTTCGGTGATTCCATCTTTTCCTTGGGATAATAATTGCCAGAATTCATGAGGATTATTGGCTTGAGGAAAACGACAGCCAATCCCAATAATTGCAATAGGTTTCATAGTTTAGAGACTCCGTAATTAATAAACAGCAATTTACTTAAATAGAGAAACAAAATAATTCCCTTAAATGAGTAGGGTGAGCAAAAATCTTGATAAGTGAATCGTTATGATTTAATTTCACCCCCCCAATTCCGTATGTTTAACTACACATTAACAGGAACTTTCTCAGGTGATTTTGCGACGCTTTCCGTTACCCAAGTATTCAGTTGAGGTCGATAACGATAGTTGGTAAATTCTTGGCGAGTCAGTTCAATTTGACTATTATCAGGAAGGTTACGAGTCAAATATTTATAGACCATTTCCGTAATGGCTGATTGAACTGCACCATTCAGATGTCCCAACAGATAGGAAAGATTTTTGCGATTGAGAAAAGCTGAAAAACCAAATCCTTTCCAGAGGAACTTTACATACCAAACTGCCGTATAAAAACTGGTCGCTTTAATTCCAGCAAAAACATTGCACCGTCGTGGTTCCAGTTTGGTATTTTCGATAAAGTCATCAAAGTGTTTAAGGGTATGATAACCCCAGATTAATTGATCAGTACGATGAGCATCCATAAAACCAATATTTTTATTCTGCTCAACTAATTGGTTAAACTGTTCATAGAGATGATGCCAATATCCTTTAATATCCGCTTGAACTTTTGGCACATAACGGGAAATAAAGCCGGAATCTAAATGCCATTTGCCGACATAAAGGGGAATTTGAATCCCAAACCACCACATATATTCGGCATAAATACGCCAACTCATGATACTAGCATGACCTAATTGTTTATCATGGTGTTCAATGAGATGATTATTGAGTCGAGTATAGGTAAGGTTAAAGTCATTGTAAGCAGCCCGTTTTTCTTCTGTATCCGCTTCTCCTGCAAGTTGAGAACGAATAATTTCGGTGATACTTTCAATCGCAAAAGCGATCATACTTGTTCCCAAAGAGTAAAAGGGATCAAAAATACAAGCAGAATCTCCAACTACATACCAATTATCTTGAGAAAACATCGTTTTGCTAGTATGGGAAACTCTAGGAAGATAATGAAAATCGACATTTTCGCCAGAGGTGACTAAGCTATAAAGTAGATTGTGATTGGCTTTTAGGAAAGCATAAAACTTCTCTTGAGTATTAATTTGATCGTTGGCAATAACACTGCGATGTTGAGCAATTCCAATAGAGATTTCTTGGGAGTCTTTTTCAGTGGGAATCATCCATAACCAATGACCATGACCAAACCAATGATTGGTAGCATAATAATGGCTACAAGTTGCTCCATAAGGGTCATAACCATCATGAAAAATGGTGCGATCTACATTTTTAACCCGTACCCAAGCCGATCCCGTATCAACTCCAAATAAATTATCTGCGCCCAAGATAACGTTATCAGTTTTATGGCCAATAATAAACTTACGTCCTGCGGCATCAATAACGTGCTTTGCTTTGAGAGTTATCTGTTCATTTTCGACTTTAGCGATAACGGTTTTGAGTTCATCTTTTGAGGTTAAATCAACATCTACAACTCGACCTTGATAAAAAGTTGCTCCCATCGCTTTATTCATTTTTAGGAGATCCCGTTCAAATCTTGCCCGGTTCATTTGAAAGGAAGCCAAAGGCGGTTGACGATTATTCCAAATATGATAATAATCATCAGTAGTGGTCGTTTTTTCCTTCTTTTTCGGCCAATGGAAGTTTAGTCCAAATTTGGGAGGATGATTTTCGATCATATACTCATATAGTCCCAATTCTTTGCAGACAAATAAGGTGGCAATTTCCACCATTGATTCGCCAATTTTGAGGTCTTTATTAGTTCTTTCTTCGGGACGAGGATCGATCAGTGCAATTTTAATGTTGGGAACATTTAAGAGTAAATGTCTGGCTTGACAGACCCCGGCGAAACCTGCTCCCATAATCACAACATCATAAACTTTTGTGTCAGTCGTAACCATTGGTGAAATTCTCCTAAAATGTGATGAGGAATAGAGTGAATAAGAAAGAATACAAGAAAAAGTTAAAGATATAATTCCCCTAATCGGGTTGCTAATTCAGCAATAGTAGGATAGTTAAAAATGACCACAGGATTTAATTCCTTTCCGAGCCATTTTTCTAAGCGTCCTAATAAAACTAACGCTTTTCGTGAGTCGAGTTCATAATTATCAAAAGGTTCTTCAATATCAATGTCATCAAGGTCAACATCGAGTTGTTGAGCAAACTGATCAACGAGCCAGTTTTGAATGTCTTCAACGGTACAAGGAGATTGAACAGTTGTCATCATGGGTTAAGTTCCTTTAACGTGAAAAAAGTGTTTTAGCAAACTAAGATTGCTTAACTTATATTCCTAGTTTATTCCTCTACCCATTGATCAGCCATGTTTTATTTTTCGCCAAAACTGGATTTTTTTTATTCCTATTTTTTATGGTCAAATTTAGTACACCTTTACTATATAAATATAATGGAAAAAACTAGCAGACAATACAAAATATTATCCATTAAATTTCAACTCCTTTTTTCTTACAATAAAAGGTAACAAAGTTAAGTAGCTATTTGCTAGGTAAAAATTATGATAGATACTCATGTTCTTGACCCATCTGTTAAAGAGATTCCTTCTACTACTCAACCGATTGAAACCGCTCATAAATCTCCGCAAATGCTCCAAGAATCATTAACTTCAGCCGTTGTACAGCTTGAAACAGAACTGCAAGATAAGCTAAAAAAACTATTGTCTAAACAGGAGTATCAACTGTTGAAAATTGGGGAGAATATTAATAGCTTGACACAGGAATTAGAGCAAGCAGTTTCTGAATTTCTCCAAATTGCCCAACAAGCAAATAAAACCTATAGTTCTCTACAGTTTTTGGGTCAACTTGTTGAACAAAAACCTAATAACTCACCCAATAAAGGAAGCCAAGATACCGTTAGAGTGGTTTATAGTCATGCCGCCAAATTACCGCTTCCTGTGGTAGAAAAATATGGCTTAGGGTTTATCCTAAAATATAAAACGGTTGATTTATCCCAACTAGGTATTACCCTTTCACTCTCTCGTCAATCTCCTTATCTTTCTGCCATAAAACAGTGATAATTTAAGCATTACTAAGGTGGGCATTGCCCACCTCAATGATGATTATGTAAGGTGCAAAGTTTAAATACTTAGAACCTAAAATCTAAAACTCACCCATCATTTAAGCTACTTGAGTTTGATGTTTTTCTCGCCAACGTTTAGGAGATACTTTATATAACTGACTAAAGCGACGGGAAAAATAATAGGGGTCAGTAAAACCAACGGTGGCGGCAATTTGGGTAATTGACTTATGGGTTTTCAGTAACAAGGATCGGGCTTCTAGCATTCTTCGTTCCACAATCCAATGAATAATCGTTTTGCCGGTGCGACGCTTAACTAAATTGGTTAAATAAGCAGGAGAATAACCAGCCGATCCAGCCACATCATTGAGGGTAATAGGTTGACTATAATTTGCCTCAATAAACTCAAAAACGGGTTTTAATTGAGAACTATCAGGGTAGAAACAAGCCAAAGAATCAAAGAAATTCGGTTGAGGGGTAGAAGAACGCTGTATCAACGATTGAGGAGCTTGTTTTGAGTTAACAGAAGGATGAATTCTGCAAGCGTAGCCATCTTTTTCAGATTCTAGAAAATTTAAAGAACGAGCTACTATGCTTATATAATCCTGATCTCCATATTTGAGAAAGTTAACCGTAATATCGAGGGATTGATGATCCTCATAATAAGGATGTTGTGTGATCAAACGTCCAAAACCTCGACGTTGAATTAATTTCCAGTATCTAGACCAATCTGAGTTTAAAAAATCTTGAGCAGCTTCTTCTATAGTCAAATTAGATAATTGTTCTCTGGAATATCCCAATAAAGCACAAGCAGCATCATTGTAATGCTTAATCCGTCCTTGAGAATCGATCCACAATACAGATTCAGGGATTTGATTGATTAAATATTGAATAACAGATATGGATTCAGCTATTTCTTGCTGAGGGACGGAATTAAGAAAGTTAGTCGTAGAATGAGAGAAGTTAAGGGAGTTAAGAGGGTTAAAGTTTGGAGTTAAAAGCATGAGACTGTTCCTATAATTTCCAAAATAGATGGCGGATAATTTTTTGACCACAAAAGATAGTTTTCACTCCATCACCGACAAAACTGATTCCAGGCGTTGCTGATTTGAGATATGAATCTTCTTTTGTGGGATTTTTAAAACCTAGACCCAAACTAACTTTTGGATGGGTGCAAGGTTGTCATTCATACCTTGATTCAGTAACGCCCTGATTTCCTTTCTTCGATCTACAAGCGGAGATGCGTCTTTCCGCAAATTTTTAAAACCCACATTCCGCACTTCAAATTATAGTAAGTAGTCATGCAAAATTAATTAGCGACCACAGAGGGCTGAAAGCCTTGCTAGACAAGGACCGCTATGGGTAAACAATTTTATCCAGATACTTATGGCTGGTAAGCTGTTCAGCATTTAAATTTCTTGATAAGCTGTTTGAATCGGCCTCGGCCTTAGCTTAGCAGATAAAATAGCAGAAATGTTGAATCCGTACATAAAACTTTACATACAAGCTGACGAGAACAGGCGTTCGCTTGGAGAGATTAAATTTCCCTCTTGCGATAAAATGGGTCTTCGTTACTTAGTATGGTTCGATAGAGTGGCATAAATGGACTAAATCCTTATCTGGCAAGAGATTTGATTGATTAGTTCGCTCTAGATTGAAAACAATTAACAAAAATCGCCAAATGTCTTTCTTTATAAGGGTTTCATCTCTTATAATCCTGTCCGTTGCATAAGACAAACCGAAGAGCCCTTTTGTCAATCCTAATTGAGATGCTCTTACCCTGATATTATTATGAGTTATAACCAATTGCCGAGACGGATCGGAAAGTATCCGAATTGCCGAATCGATTTGAATCGGATAATCTAACATCCCTTTCAGAATCTGTTTCTGTTTTACTTGGAGATTGGCGATCATCTCTTCTAAATGTTGAAATTCTTCATCTTTATCCATCGGAATTATCATTTTTAATGGCGTTGTCAGATTAAGAGATGATGAGGTAAAATAAATAAAAAATAAAATAAGCAGAAAGAACAATGAAATGCCCAGAATGTCAAAGCCATCACATCAATAAAAATGGTCATCGAGGTCAAAAACAAAACTACATTTGTG
>NZ_JADBRW010000284.1:0-5637 GCF_020247025.1 Microcystis sp. M109S1 | reverse complement strand
TATCTCCCTATCTCCCTATCTCCCTATCTCCCTATCTCCCTATCTCCCTATCTCCCTATCTCCCTATCTCCCTATCTCCCTGATAACCGATAACTGATAACCGATAACTGATAACCGATAACTGATAACCGATAACTGATAACTGATAACTGATAACCGATAACTGATAACTGATAACTGATAACCGATAACTGATAACTGATAACTGATAACTGATAACTGATAACCGATAACTGATAACTGAGCACTGATAACTGAGCACTGAATTAGTTTCTCACCGCTTCTGTTTCCACTTCTTTGGGAACAACAACTGGCACTCCGCTGACTGTTTCGATTTGATAAATAACGCGACTTAATTGGGAAGGACAACAGAGAGGATCCGTGTCTTTATAGCGATTAAAAACCACAATAATTCGATCGCTATTTTGTAAAACAATTCTCTGAGATGCTCCATCAGCGCGGGAATCCATCGGTCGCGGGGAAAGAGTGCCAGCGAATTTACCATCGACAAAAACAAAGTCTTGATAACCCATCGGTCGGCACATTCCATCCACTCCACTCATGGCCGAAATAACGCTAGTTTTACCATAGGTTTGCACGGCTCCGTACAGCAACCATCCTGCTTTATTAAGCGCTTGATCATTGGCAGTAATTGCCGGACGAACCTGTTCACGACACTGGTTATCAATCACGGTTTTAACGGGAGATTTGGGGATAGGTGCCTTGGCTTTATTCCAATTAGTTAACGGTCGATCAAACCAAGCTCGCGGAGTCTCTTTTTCTGGGGTTTGGCTAATAACTTCTAATAGCTTCCATGTTTCCGAATTTTGATTATTAGCTGGATTGGAGACGGTTTCAACGCTAACTTTAATTTGATATAAAAATCCTGGTTTATAATCAAATCCCTCGATACTATTGGCGAACAATCTCCAGTTTTCCTCTGGTTTTTCTCGCATCTGTAAACAGTCTTTGGTTGTGCCTTGGCTACAGGGTTGTTTCCTAGAATTGATATAAATTGTCTTTTCCGTGCGCGTGGTGGTCGGTGCGGGGGTAAAAGTGAGGATTCCTAAACCTTCGGGAGTACGATAAAATAATTGTAAATCGCCTTTAGCTGTCACTTGGAATTGTTCCACTCCTTGCAAGGCAGCGAGATATTGATTTTCTTGTTTCATCTGCGGTTCCGGACAAGCTTTTTTGGTAGTAGCGATCGCTTGTTTGATCTGGAACGTGCCATTATTGACTTGATAGCCGGTATTATACTGGTTGCATCCGGCCGAACCACTGAGGATATTTTTCTGGAAAGCGGCAGTAATTTCCGTTTCTTTGACCAAACTTCCGGCTGTCCAACCCCTTAGTTTCCATCGAGTCCCCTCCAAAGGGGAAGTATTAGCGATCGCTACTTTCCCCGCTAAAGCACAACTTAGGGCAATTGTCAAGAAAATTCCCGTTTTTTTGGCGTTCAAAATTGCTATTCTCCTCGTCAAAGCAACAATTGTATTATGGCGTGGGGTAATCGACTGAGTGGTTAGGATAATTTTTAGGATTTCTCTTTCTGACCATCCCGTGACGGATTAAGAGAGAACAAGTTCCCTCAAACCTTAACCCAGTCAGAAAGTCATCGTTGTCAATAATCACTTTTTGCCCTCAAATGGACAAAAGTTGACCCCGGTCCACCTTAAGCAGTACAATAAAAATCTTGAGTGACCCCTTAAACAAAAAAAACATCATGGCACAAGGACAAGGATTCGGATTCGGTCTCGGTAAGATTAAAGAACTACAAGACGCTTTCCAAAAAGCGCAACAGGTGCAACAAGGGGCTAAAGTTCTGCAAGAAGAACTAGAAACTATGGAAATTCCAGGCGAAAGTGAAAATGGCTTGGTGACAGTCTATCTCAGTGGCAACCAAGAACCCCGGGGTATTGAAATCGACCCTTCTCTCCTCTCCCAAGATCTGGAGATTGTGGCTGGGTCTATTCTAGAAGCCATGAAAGCCGCCTATGATGCCTCCACGGAAACCATGCGCAGCAAAATGGAAGAACTGACCATGGGTTTAAATATCTCCAGTATGTAATCGCTTTTGACCGCAATGGTAAGATGTAAAGTTGGACTAACAAACAAGGAGGTTCAACTTTGCTGACTTTGGGTGTCAATATCGACCATGTGGCCACAATTCGCCAAGCGCGTCAGACCGTGGAACCGGATCCCGTGGCGGCGGCAGTTTTGGCCGAAATCGGTGGTGCTGATGGCATTACCGTTCACTTGCGCGAGGATCGTCGTCATATCCAAAATCGCGATGTGCGGCTCCTCCGGCAAACGGTGCGGACTCATCTGAATCTGGAAATGGCCCCGACGGAGGAAATGATCGCCATTGCTCTCGATATTAAACCCGATTATGTCACCCTTGTCCCCGAAAAGCGCCAGGAAGTGACCACGGAAGGGGGGATCGATATGCTGGGCAATTTTGACCGTTTTTGTCGGGTTGTAGAGTGCCTGCAATCGGCTAATATCCCCGTTAGTTGGTTTATTGATGCCGATTTTGCCCAAATTCAAGCGGCCGCTAATACGGGGGCGAAATTTATTGAACTCCATACCGGTCAATACGCCGAAGCACAACAGGAGAGCGATTGTCAAGCAGCATTAACAATTCTTAAAGAAGGTTGTGAATACGCTTCCTCTCTGGGTTTGCGGGTGAATGCTGGTCACGGTTTGACCTATTGGAATGTTTATCCCGTCGCCTGTCTGCCCAATATGGAAGAATTGAACATTGGTCACACAATTATCAGTCGTGCGGTTTTGGTCGGGTTGGAACGGGCTGTTAGGGAAATGAAATTGGCTATGCGTGGACAATTGTAAAAGCCATCAGCTATCAGCTAATCTCCCGACTAACGAACAATTACACTGAAAAATTAAAGGAAAGATGATGACAACTTATTATTATTTGGTAGCCAGTCAAAAGTTTTTAGAAGAAGAAGCGATCAAAAAGGAAGTTTTGAAGGAAAGAATCAGGAATTATCAAGAAAAAGGTCAAGAAATTGATTTTTGGTTAATTGCCAATCCAGCTTTTTTAGATACTCCCGCTTTTGCCGATATCAAAAAGAAAACTCCCCAACCGGCAGCGGCGATTGTTTCTCTCAATCAACAGTTTATTACTTGGCTAAAATTGCGTCTAGAATACGTTATTACCGGACAGTTTGAAGCTCCTTCTGATAGTATTCCCGAACCGTTAAAATAGGGCTTGTGGAGGGAAAATTGCTAGTTTTTGTCTGTGGAAGAAAATGCAGACGAAGCAATGCTCACCAGCTGACTTTGCCTTGGAGCTTGTTAATTTTTCCCTGACCGATTCCCGATACTCGATCCAAATCTTCTAGGGAAGTAAAGGGTTTTTGTTGCCGGGCTGCGATAATTTTTTCGGCTAATTTGCCACTGATACCGGGTAAAGTATCTAGTTCTTCTCGCGTGGCGGTGTTTAAATTAATTAAGCGATCGCTTTTAATTGTTACAGATTGGGGGCAGTTTTTTCTATCCTGTTCGATCCGATTTTTAATAGTTTCCGGCAGTCCTAATTTAGCGGTACGGTAAAGATATTGAAATTCTCGATCGAAATGAGCGGCAACGGTGGGATTATCGATAATAACTAAAGCTTCATCGTTTTGATGGTTAGCAGCTGCTGACCAATTATGAGAACCAGTAATCACAATTTTATCATCGATTAAACCGAATTTATGGTGTAATTTATCTCCCGGGGCTAGATCGGGAACTCCTAGGGTATTAATTGGGTTTTGCCAAGGCTGATTATCTGGTTCATAACGACATTTATTACTGAGAGCAACTCCTAATAAATCTAATCCTTCGCTATAGTATCGGAAGGCAAAACTAGGATCAATTAAAGCTTTAATTTCTATCCCTTTTTGATGTCGTTGGGCGAGAATATTAGCTAGAGGCTGTTCCGTCAGGACAAACAGGGCTAAATTCACGGATTTTTCAGCTTTATTTAAAGTTTCACCGATCAGACCATTGCTAGTAATTGCCCAGGGATAAGTGATAGAATCGGGGGAAAATTTCACCGTCAGACTACTATTACCGATAGTAATTTTTTGCGGTTTTCTCTGGGGTTTATCTGACCCAAATTTAGGTTGATCTTCCCTTCCCCACATCAGATTAAATTCTTTTTGAAAAACTCTAGCTAGTGGGGTATTAGTAATCACTAATAAGTGATTGGCATTACCGATAGTTTCGGGATTAGAAAAGTCTCCATGAATATCACTTAAGGTATAGTTAGCTGAACTAATTAAAGTAGTGTGATGATCAATAACCATGAATTTATGGTGCATTAAACCGCTACCTTTTGAGCGATCTGCCCTATCATCAATTAGGGGAATACCAGCTTTTTTAAGGATAGTAATTGCATCTCTTTGGGCGATTTCCTCCGCACTTAATTTACCATCTCGATTTAGATCAACTAAGTCAAAAAGGTTTTGATAACGTTCCTGTTCTCGATCGCTTAATTGTTCTTGGTTTTTGGCTAAACTATGAATAGGTTGATTGTAAATATTTTCGAGAATAACCCTAACTTTAATTCCCTGTTGCTGACGAGCAACTAAAGCTTGAGCGATGGCGGGTAAACGTAACTCTTGCACCGCTAGATCGATCGAACTTTTTGCCGAGTTGATATTATCAATAATAACCTGTTCTAAATTATCCCCTGGGCGATTAATTTGGCGATAGGGATCGGTATAATTTGAACCCTGGGCTTGATTATAATTAAAATAGACTTGAACATATTGATCTTGGGGCAAGGGTTGGGGACGATTTTGGATAACATTCAGAGAATGACAGCCACCCAAAAGAAAAACTGTTCCTAACAAAAATCCTAACTGTCCCATAGTCCGAATTTTTTTTAATCTCAATTTATCTATTACCATTTTTGTCCACATAATTATCATTATTCTAGGATTCAGGAGGGAATTTTTAGCTAAGAAGGTTCTCGGAAATCGGTATGTACTAAATTGATTATAATCAATCCTGATTCTAGATTGAAGACGATGACTTTGTCCTTGATTGCTTAAATCGCTGACCAAAGATGTGACATCTAGTTAGGGAATTTTGTTATAATCTGGGGAACAATAGCACTGTTCTTCTAGATTTGGGTTTTACCATGACTGAACTTTTACCCCAATGCAGTAATCTGGCTGGTAATGTTAACAGTATAATTGAACTATTCAAGGGCGAATCCTCTCTCCGCAATCAACAGGATACCAGCAAGATAGAAATTGCCCTACAAAAAGCCATTTCTCCCAAATTTGAAATCGTTTTTGCCGGTGCTTTTAGTGCCGGTAAATCAATGTTAATCAATGCACTTTTAGAGCGAGAATTGCTGTATAGTGCCGAAGGACACGCAACAGGTACAGAATGTTATATTGAGTACGCAGAAGCTGATGAGGAAAGAGTGGTTTTAACCTTTCTCAGCGAAGCAGAAATTCGTACTTTAGTCGATACCGGGCTCTTCTAGGTTCTGTGTGAGCATGGTATAATAGTAACACAGAACAGGAGGTGGGTTATGTGGATAAATTTTGAGCAACTCCTCGATTTACCAAATGTAACAGTGGTCAATTATCAAAAAATTGAGCAGACAATTTT
>NZ_JADBRW010000283.1:0-26732 GCF_020247025.1 Microcystis sp. M109S1 | reverse complement strand
TTTAAACGGACGTGGAGGAAAGCGTAAGACTTCTGTTAAAGAAGCAGCATCCCGTGAAGCGTCAACCCCATTCAGCGACCATTCTAAAAAAGTGGCGTGGTGAGGAATCGCCGTCCGTTTTACGGCGGCGAGGATGTCAATTCTTGCTTTATTTTACCGAAAATTGTTAAAATTTTTAACGGAATCTTAAGTTTTTTTGGGAAAGAAACCCTAGTTTTTCAGTCTATTAGGATTTTTTTCCCTATAAATGCGCTTTTGCGGCTAAGATTGCCTTGTTTACCTAAAATGTCGGTTTGAAGGAACCCTCGGTTTCACCTCGGAGATGAAAAACCGACCAGCATAAAACAGCGAAGCACAGCTAATATTCAGGGGAATCCTGATTCTCTACATATTTTTTGAGTTGGTCTATTGTAACACCCCCACAACTAGCCACAAAATATGCCCCTGTCCACAAAATTCTCTTATCTTGACCATATATCTCTTTCAAGTGGTCTGAAAAGTTATCCCATATTAGTTTGCAAGAAGTTGACTTTAAGTTGGCTATTAATCCACTTAACAGCTTATGGGGTGGGTAAGTCAGAAGGATATGGATATAGTCTGACTCTCCGTTAATCTCTATTACCTTCGCATCCCATTTCTCGGCTATGTTTTGAAAAGCTATTCTCAAAAACTCCAGATGCTCTTTCTGAAACACCTTTCTACGATATTTTGTCACGAGAACTATGTGGACGGTGAGATTAAAGGTAGCTCTACGAGTTTTAAAATAATTAGTCTTCATGCTCTTGACATTTTAGACAGTGGATTGCTATAATCATAATATAACACATTGAGAGGTCGAATCGATGCGAGTCATAGAGTTTAAGTTAAAAACCAATTCACACCAAGAAATAGCCATTCAAGAGGCTATAAGAGTGGGACAGTTTATTCGGAATAAGTGTCTAAGATTTTGGATGGACTCTACCAAAGAAGATCAGGTGAACTATGCTACTTTGTGTAGGCTAACTACCGAATTATCTAATAATCCTGAGTTCTCTTTTGTTGGTAAACTCAACTCTATGGCTCGTCAAGCGAGTGCCGAAAGAGCCTGGTTTTCTATATCCCGTTTTTATGATAACTGTAAAAAGCGCACCGCCCGCGCCGAATCGAATTCGGCGAGCGGACGGAGCAAGAAGGGTTTGGCAAAAAAAGGCTATCCTAAATTCAAAAAGTTTTCAAGGTCTGTCGAGTACAAAACTTCTGGTTGGAAACTAACAGAAGACAAAAAGTTTATCCACATCACGGATAAAACAGGGATAGGGAAATTAAAGCTAATCGGTACTTTTAACCGTGAGATTCTCGATAAATCCACTATCAAAAGAGTCAGGCTTATTAAACGAGCCGATGGCTTTTATTGTCAATTTGTCTTAGACATTGAGCGAGTAGAACCCTTTGACTCTACAGGAAAAGAAGTCGGCATTGATTTAGGTTTAAACCATTTCTTAACCGACTCTAATGGGGATAAAATTGATAACCCTCGGTTTCTTCGTAAAGCAGAAAGACGCTTGAAAAAAGCACAGCGTAAACTCTCAAAAAAGAAAAAGGGAAGCCAAAAAAGGTTAAAACAGAAATCTAAAGTAGCTCGCCTTCATTTAAAAGTTTCTAGACAACGTAAAGATTTTGCCGTCAAGACAGCAAAAGCGTTAATCCAATCTAACGATTTGGTAGTCTATGAAGACTTGAAGGTATCTGATATGGTGAAAAATCCTCAGCTTGCTAAATCTATTTCAGATGCAAGTTGGTCGATGTTCACCGATTGGCTAGACTACTTGGGAAAAATACACGGGAAGTTTGTGGTAGCGGTGAACCCACAATATACTAGCCAAGAGTGTTCTAGTTGTGGTAATATTGTCAAGAAAACATTATCTGTAAGAACTCATGTTTGTTCTTGTGGGTGTGTCTTGGATAGAGATGAAAACGCTGCTATAAACATTCTCGCACGCGCAAATACTGTCGGGCGGACAGAAATTCAAGCCCTCGGACAGACTATCCACTGTCTATTAGGTGAAAGCTTGGTAGATAAGGTAACTGGATGAACAGGGAATCCCTCGCATGAGTGCTTCGGGGAGCGTCAAATTCGTTGAGAAAAATTTAACATTTATCCCCTATGTCAAACCTGCTCCTCTGTGTCGGACTGATTTGTGGCTCAATTATTTGGGTGGAGATCGTGCGTGATTCCTATCATGCTCTGGCCCACCATTGGCAGCCCCTTTATCGTCTGCACGTCTGGCATCATCGGGTTTTTCGTCCCGATCTGTCGGTCATGAGCGAGGAAATTTATCGCAAGGCGCACTGGTACAATGATGTACCAGAGGCCTTGGTTATGTTGGCTGCCAGTGTTTTACCCGTACTACTGGCCTACTCTTGGGGGTTCGATCGCCCTTGGTTGGGTTGGTTAGGCTCCCTTTATACTTTGGCTTTTCTCAGTACGGCGATCGGTCGGGGTTTAGGTATGGCAAATCTGGACGAATTAACCGATTTAACCCATCGTCCGGGGCAATTTGAGAGTTTACCCGCTCCATGGCGCGTTAATCGTACCTACCACTGGCGACACCATTTTGATAACCAAAAGGCTTATTATTGTGGAACTTTCACCTTTATGGATAAATTGATGGGGACGGCACTTTCTCTCAAGGGCAAAACGATCGCCATTACCGGAGCGAATGGAACCTTAGGGCGATCGCTTTTAAAGTACCTACAACTGAAGGGAGCCAAGGTGATCGCGCTCACTTCCGGGGAGAATGCGATCGCTATTGAAATTAACGGCGAATCAGTACCTGTAAAAACCGTAAAATGGCAAATCGGTGAAGAAACGCAACTTGAGAACCTATTTAAGTCTGTAGATATACTGATTTTAAATCATGGCGTTAATGTCCACGGCCAAAGAACCCCAGAAGCGATCGAATTAGCCTACGAAGTGAATACTTTTTCCGTCTGGCGTTTAATGGAATTATTCTTCAAAACTGTCCGCACTAACGAGGAAATTGCCCGCAAGGAAGTCTGGGTGAATACTTCGGAAGCAGAGGTTAATCCTGCCTTTAGTCCCCTCTACGAACTCAGTAAACGAGCGATCGGTGATCTGATTACCCTGCGTCGTTTAGATGCCCCCTGTGTGGTGAGAAAGCTAATTCTTGGCCCTTTTAAGAGTAATTTAAATCCTGTGGGTATTATGTCCGCTGATTGGGTGGCTAAACAGATTATCAAGGCGGTACAGAGGGATAGCCGCAATATTATTATTACTATTAATCCCTTGACTTTTATCACCTTTCCAATTAAAGAATTCTCTGTTTCTACCTACTTAAAACTATTTACTCGTTCCCCAAAAAATAGGGAAAATACCTAACTATTTATCCTTAATCGGGGATCAAGACTATTTTTCCGCGCACTCTTTCCGATTCACTATAATTATGAGCTTCTACCACCTGGGAAAAAGTATAGGTGCGATCGATTCTAACAGTTAATTTTCCTGATTCGATCGCTTCTTTGAGAAATTGCCAGTCGGACGCTTGTGCCTGAGCAAAAAATATCAGTTTCCCTTTTTGGGGCAACCAAGCAGTGAGATAATTTAAGAGGATAATCCCTGGATTTGGTAGGGTGGTTATATAGGTTCCTTGAGGTTTTAAAAGCTGACGACAGTGCCAAAAAGAAGACTTAGCCACAGCATCGAAGATTAGATCATATTTCTGCTCAGTTTTTCTCCAATCTTCTTGGGTATAATCGATAACTTTATCTGCTCCTAAAGAGGTGACATAATCGATATTTTTACTACTACAAACTCCATCTACTTGCGCGGAGAAAATTTTCCCTATCTGCACGGCAAAGCTACCCACTCCTCCCGATGCACCATTAACTAAAATCCGATTTCCTGCTTGAATACCGCCAAAATCCCGCAAGACTTGCAACGCGGTAGAAGCGGCTAAAGGGGTGGCGGCAGCTTGAATAAAACTCTGATTATGCGGTTTTTTAACTAATAGGGAAGCGGGAATAATTGCATATTCAGCATAGGTTCTACCCGGTAATTGATTGAGAAAACCAAAAACCTCATCTCCGATCTGGAATTGTTCCACCTGAATGCCTTTTTCAACGATAATTCCCCCATAATCAAAACCTAATTGCAGGGGAAATTTATTACCTGTGGCTATTTTGAGCATTCCCCGACGAATCTTCCAATCAATCGGATTAATTCCCGCTGCCATAATCTTAATTAAGACTTCTTTCGCTTGGGGAATTGGCTTTTCTATTTCTGTGTATTGGAGAACATTACTATCGCCATAGCGATTAATGATAATAGCTTTCATAATTAAGAAAAAAGTTGATAAAATAGTAAGGGAGCAAAAGTAATGACCAAGAGAACAAAAATCCAAACTCGTCCCGCTAAAAGATTATAATCTTGTCCTAATCTTGACCAAGAGTGACCGGCAATAAAATGGCCGAACAGAAATTCAAAACCCACTGTTAATAGTAACCAAATTAAACCGATAGTAATTGCTTGGCTGGACGATTCTAGACCCCAAAAATAGACAAGAGTGCCAATATAAAGACTAAAAAAGAGGATTCCTGTCAGGGTAGAAATTTGATGAGCGCGTAGTTCATCGAGATATTTTCCGTAGGTGCTTTCCCTGAGAATACCGTTACTAATTCCTATTACGATCATCGGGAGCCATGGGACAATGTAGCGACTAATCATAAGTTGTTGGTTTAGAACTCGCTCTAATTGCATTATAGCTATATTTGGCTGATAACTTGAGATATTTTGGTAAAAATTAAGATTGTTACTTGCATAAATTTTCAGCAAGATAATCAACTAGCTTTTTCACTGTTGTAAATTCTTGGCATTTTTCGTCTGAAAGTTCAAGATCGAATTCTTCTTCTAAAGCTGCGATTAATTCAATTGTATCAAGGTCATCTCCTCCCCAATTTGATAATAAGCAACTATTCCAGCCAAAAGAACTATAAGAACTATAAAAGCTATCAGAACTATAACTACTGACTCTTTCCGCAGATTGTAAATAAAATAGTTCATCCTCAATATGTATCTGAGACTTTTCCACCTCTAATTGATCACTAATTATCTCTTGAACTTTGATAAAAATTGCCAATTGTCGTTCATTCTCTTGTGATGTTATTTTCTCGGTATCATCAATTTTTTTATCATTAATAATAGCATTAGCTTTTTGTTCTGCTATTTTCATAGCTTTCTCTTCATCGATTCTCTTTGATTCTAATAGACTGGATTTACTGAAAAATAACTGATACCTCATAACTGCAATTCTAGAATTAATTAAGTTTCGTATTATATGAAATTCCACTTTATGACCACTTTCCTTGTAAATTCTTGTGGCTAAATCCCAAACAATCTGATCGCAATTTGCTTCTAGCTGATTTAATTTTTCTTCACTCAGAGATACCATATCATCTAAATACTGATTGATCATCATTGCCAGAATTTGCATCTCATAATTTTTGCTATCTTCATTCATTTGATTAGCTCCGCTGCTGCAAAAAATCTCAATCATATTGTATCTCAAGATCAATACTTTTCTAAAAAATCTAGCGTATCAACACCGATCAAGCAATTTATCGGTTAAAACTATAAATACGGCGTTTCTCATAAAGATGAAGTATAACCCTATAGGGTATCGTCTCGGAGTCTCCCCAAAACGAAAACCTCATACCTCACCATTAAGATAACTGCTATAAGTTAGGACAGGGGTGACAGTGGGGTAAATTGTTAATTTTTTTGGGGATTTAGCTACATCATCCGAAAAATGTCACACTAGAGGTAGGGGAGCGTCAACTATCAGTCAACAGCTTTCAGCAATTTTCTGCTATTTCCCCGGGGTATTGCTGGCAATGGTTTTTATCCCTGAGCTTATCTGCTATCGAGGAGGCAATTCTATGAATAATACGGAAACAATCTCAGTCGATCGGGATACCAACAAACTCTATAATAAAATTCTCGTGGCTGTGGATTATCAAGATGTTACTCCAGAGGTATTGAATACGGCTATCCTCTTAGCGAAAACCTACGCTAGTGAGTTGCGGATTGTCTATAGTCTGTCTAAACCTTTGACTCCCTACACGGAAACTTTTATTTATGGTAATCTGATTGGTTATGGTGGCGGTTATCCCCCCGATATGATCGCCTTAGAACAACAAATCACCGAAGAAATGCAGGCGGAATTACAAGCTTGGTTAAACGGTTTAGTCGATCGAGCTAAGGAAGATAATATCACAGTCCGGGCTGATTATTATATTGGTGATCCGGGACAGAAAATTTGTCAAGTTGCCCAGCAAGAGGGGATAGATTTAATTATTGTTGGTCGTCACGGTCGATCGGGTTTATCTGAGTTAATCTTAGGTAGTGTCAGTAATTATGTGGTGCATCATGCTCCCTGTTCAGTTTTGGTAGTACACATCACTCATTAATTAGAAAGGGTTGAAATCCATTTTTTGCTGTCCATTGAATCGCTCCATCTCTCCCAGTCCAATAAGTCTTAATACCGGCTTTTCTCAGTTGATTTCTGACATTGCGGGAGAGATTGGTGGTGACAGCGATCGCTGTTTGAGGTCGAATTGACTCTAACCATTGTTTGTCTAGATTGCTTCCCTGCCATAATAACACTAGGGGGCTAAATTCTTGGGATAAATTAACGGGAATTTTCGGGTTGACAATCCATAGCCAAGATTGATTTTTTACCTGAAATTTAAATAAATTTTTCTCGAGCAATTGTCCAGTAATTTCGCCAAGATTAAATTTTTCTGACTGGGATAAATTAAGAGTTTTTTTGATCGGTATGCTCTCACTGATAGTTGAGAATTGCGCCGAATTATTGACGGTTATTGCTCCTTGTATTTGATTAATTCCCTCCTGTCGCAAAAAGGGCAAAACTGTATAACGTGCTGTTGCGGGTTCCTCCCCATTAATTAAGAGAGTATTTCCTCGATTTTGAATAATTATTACCGGTTGCGATTTGGTGGCTAAAACTGTCACCTGAGTTAAAGTTAAATGCTGATAAATAATCGGTATTAAAATTAAAGTGAGGATAAATAAACCGATTAAATGCCACCGTTGACGAAACCAGATATTAAAGCAGATTAAGGTAAGGCAAATATAAATAATTAACATCACTCCTAAAGATAATTTACCTGTGGAGTAGGTACTAAAAGGAAGCAGACTAAAAAAGGTGGTAATTTGCAGTAATAACTCTAGAGGGTAATAGAGAATACTAGCGCTGATACTGCCCAAAGGGGGATAAATTAAGCCTAAAAAGGCAGTAAAAACTCCTCCTAAACTAATCAGGGTAACTAGAGGAGTTGTGATAATATTAATGGGGATACTATAAAGAGCGATCGAGTTAAACGTAAACATTAATAAAGGCATAGTCCAGAGAGTAGCAGCTAGACTAATAGCTATAGGTTCAGCGATTAAATTAGGGAAATAGTCAATTTTATTTTTCAGTAAAGGAACGGTAATAATTAATCCCAAAGTCGCTAAAAAACTTAACTGAAATCCTAAATCCCAAATCCAGAGAGGTTGCCATAATAATAGAATTGTAGCCGCTAGTAACAGGGAACCTAAACTATTAACTTGTCGATTATAAAGCAGACCGATTAATGCCCCAATTCCCATCAAAATCGCCCTCAAGACTGAAGGTTGTAACCCGGTTAAAGTGCCGTAAACTATTAAGATAGTAATGGCAATAATAAACTGTTGTTTGGGGGATAAATTGCGAGTAATAGTTAAAACAAACCCCAACAAAATAGCCACATGAAAGCCAGAAGCTGCTAAAATGTGAGCTAATCCAGTTTTAATAAATAAATCAGTGATTTTTGCTGGCAAATTAACCGCTTGTCGTCCGAGGGTAATCGAACTTAATAAAGTCCCTTTTTCCTGGCCTATTCCCTGAATTTGTGCCTCAACAATGCGCTGACGAATCTGCCAAACTCCCCAAGTCGGTGATTTTTTATCGATAATTATTTCCCCTTTTAAACCAGCAAAAGCACCCTGACGCGCTAGATAACTAGCAAAGTCAAAAGCACTGGGATTATTGGCACGACGGGGACGATAAAGTAATCCTTTAATTGTTATTTCTTGTCCGGGATAAACCTGATTTTCTGCTAGATTTGGTAGAGTAACGTAGAGTTTACCCGCGGATTTTTCTGTCGGTAAATTCTTGAGGGTAAATTCTTTTACTTCTAACCAAAATTGTAAATTTTCTCGACGATTGAGACGAATTTCTGATATAATATTCCCCGTGATTTTAATAGAGTTAACCACATTATTTTTTAAAAGATTACTGATATCGTTTGCGCTGGGGTAAGGAGTACGAATTTCTAGATAAACAACGGCAAATATAGCTATTAATCCCCCCATCAGCCAAATTTTTCTAGGGGGACTTTGCCACCAAAAACGACGGATAAAAATCGTGGTTAATAGGGTAATTAGACTAAGAATAACAATTCTAATTACCACTTCTTGCCATCGGTTTAACTGCGGACTAAAATCTACCAGACCTGTAGATAACAATCCCAAAATATAGGCTAAACCGAGAATAACGCTATTAGGGCGATTCATAGAAATTTTTGTCAAACAATTTCAGAATTAGCGGGCATTATTTTTACCTAATATCAGCGAAAATCGAGATTAAAAAGTAACTTAGCATAAACACTATGGGGATCATTAAATGTAGGTAACTTCAATAATTCCTGCTGAAAATTTTGCCATTCCTGCGTCAAAGGGTGATTATTTTTAGTTAGAGGAGGAAGATAGGTTTGCAATAAATTAGAAAAAAGTTCTTCTTGCCAACTTTGCGATCGAGGATATTCTTTAAGACTCCAATCATCTCCTAATTTAGCTGTTTTGGCCGCGTATTGTACTGCCGCTTCTAGGCCACCGATTTGATCAACTAAACCAATTTTAACCGCATCTTTTCCCGTCCAGACGCGACCTTGGGCCACAGTTCTAACCTTGTCTGGGGATAATTTTCGCCCCTTGGCCACCGTCTCGATAAATAAATCATAGAACCGATTAACTGCCGCTTGATAAATTTCTAATTCTTGGGGATTTTTCGGTCTGGTAATAGTAGATAGATCGGCTAATTGTCCAGTTTTCACCGTATCCCAATCGATGCCATTATTATTAGCAATCTTCTGGATATTTAACAATAATCCAAACACACCGATCGAACCAGTAATCGTATCATTATCGGCAAAAATTCTTTGACCCCCCATCGCAATCCAATAACCCCCAGAAGCAGCCACATCACCCATAGAAATAATTACTGGTTTTTTCGCATCTAAACGCTTAATTTCTCGCAGAATCACCTCAGAAGCGGTGGCACTTCCCCCCGGACTATTAATCCTTAAAACTACCGCTTTTACCTCCTCCTTCCCTTGTAATTTTCGCAGTTCCTTAGCCAATTTATCCCCACCGATTTCGCCTCTATCTCCCTGACCATCCACAATTGTCCCTTCTGCATAAACTATCGCTATTTGATCGCTACTATCTCCCCCCTCATCAGCGAGAGAACTAGCATAATTAGCTAAAGAAATTTGCGAAAAAGAGCCAGAGTTTTCCTCCTCATTAGTTTTATTTTTTGCTTCTCCTGTCAACTCTTTTGCTAAAACAATTACTCGATCTAAATGGGCCACTTCATCAACAAAACCCGCCTTTTTCGCTGTGGTTGCTTCCAGAATACCTTGAGTATCAGAAATAGTTTGCACTTGTTGGGGGGTTAAATTGCGACTTTTGGCCACTGTGGCACTATAATTAGACCAAATTGTATCGAGTAGGGTTTGCAGCTGCTGACGATTCTGGACACTTAAATCCTGACGCGTATAGGGTTCCACCGCACCTTTAAAAGAACCCACTTTTACCACTTGCACCCCGACACCATATTTTTCTAGTGCATCGGCAAAAAAGGTTTGTTGACTACTTAAACCATTAATTTCCATTCTCCCCACGGGATTAATAATCACCTTTTCAGCAACGGAAGCGAGATAATATTCCTTTTCCGTCCATTCCATATCGTAGGCGATAATTTTTTTACCCGATTGGCGAAATTTTGCCAAAGCTTGCCGCACTTCCGTCAGGGTAGCATAGCCATATTCACCGACAGTGCCGCGACCGTAGAGTAACAGACCGACAATATTATCATCAAGGGCGGCCTTTTCGATCGCCGCTATCACCTGTCGTAAATTTAAAGTGGTCCGACTCTCACTGGTCAAACTATCGGCTAAACTAGAACTAGGGGGAGCATCGCTGATATTGGTGGCTAAGTTAAAAACTAAGACTGATTTTTCCTTAACTGAGGAGCTATCGCTAGAAATCAGGGAAGAAAGCAGTAAAAATGCTAATCCCCCCACACCTAGGGACGAAAATACCAATAATCCCAATAAAGTTCCCAAGCAACTAGCGAAAGTTTGTTTAAAAAACTGACCCATCGGTTTTCATCTACTACTAATTATCCTGTTTCCTATTGTAGGGATTCCCCGCCCAGAAACAAGTTTTTTATCTGACTGCCTGACACATCTTGGTGAATCACCGACAGGTTAAGACACGGATGCGAGAGAACCAAATTCGGTCAAAGAAATCTTGTTCAGCTGGCTTGGACGCAAAAACTGGTTCGAGGGATGAAACCCTTATAGGGAAAGACATTTGGCGATTTTTGTCAATTGTTTTCGATCTAGAACGAAAGTAGTCTAGATTTTTTACTTCTATCTTTGACATTTTTCTTGACTTGAATATTTTTTGAGAACTTTTTTAGTTTCTCACTTTTTCTACCCCAAGAGCATAAGTATAAATACTTAAGTTATTTTCATTTTATATGCTACCAGCCATAAGCTGTTGACTATCTAAATTGCTCGTTAAGACTGCAAGGGAGAAGGAGCAGGGAGAGGAAGTTTGAGCATTTGTACTAAAATTTTGAATACGCAGTTTAAATTCAGTACAGCTTACTACAATTTGAAGTGCGGAATGTGGGTTACAAGAGGTCTATTATTGTCGTGCCTCTATCGGCTGAAAATACCCAGAAAAAAACTCTTAAGTTATACTAAAATAATTAATACAGACACACATCTTCCCAGACGGTGAAAAGGAATTATTTACCCTTGAAAACCACAGTTAAAGTCAGCACACAAACCCAATTACCCCTACATCTAGTTATCACCCATCCCCAGTATCGTTTTGTCGATTTATTCGCGGGAATCGGTGGGTTTAGAATCGCTTTGGAGAAATTGGGAGGACGTTGTTTAGGCTATTCAGAAATTGATCAACAGGCAATCCAAGTTTATCAACAAAATTTTATTAGCTATCTCAACAGCGATGAAATTGCTTTCGGAGATGTGAGTAAAATTAGCAATTTACCCGATAATCTTGATCTTATTGTCGGCGGTGTTCCCTGTCAACCTTGGTCGGTAGCGGGATGTTTACGAGGATTTGATGACCCCCGGGGAAAACTCTGGTTTGATGTGATTAAATTAGTCCAGAAAAGTCAACCGAAAAGCTTTATTTTCGAGAATGTCAGTGGGTTGGCTAGTCCTCGCAATCAGGAGAATTTAGAATTAATTATCGATGAATTAACCAGCGGTGGTTATCAAGTTTACTGGCAGTTATTAAATGCCTACGATTTTGGTTTACCCCAGAATCGCGAGAGAGTTTTTATCGTAGGAATTAGAAAAGATATAGAAAACTATGATCGGTTTAAATTTCCTTTACCTTTGGGTATCCATCCGAAGGTTTTGGATATTTTAGAAAACATCAAGAATATTCAACCCGTCGAGAAAGTCAAGTTATCTGCGGATACTTTATTTAATGGTTTTGTTCCTCCATCGAGAACTCGTTTTCAAAAAGAAGATGAATTAAATGACTTTTTTATTTTTTCTGATTTAAGAAATGGTCACACAACTATTCATTCTTGGGATATTATCAAAACTACGGAACGACAAAAAAGTATCTGTTTAGCTTTGCTGAAATTAAGACGCAGTAAAAAGTATGGCGAAAAAGATGGTCATACCGTGGCTTTTTCTACTTTTTTGGAAATTATACCCGATCTAAAAATCGAGGAACTAAATCAGCTAGTTTCTCTCGGTATTTGTTGGCAAACGCAGGAGGGTAAGTATGAATTTATTAACTCGAAAAATATGACAGGAATTAACGGCATTTATCGGATTATTTTACCGACGGCCGATATTATTCCTACCCTAACCGCTACGGGTGCTAAAGATTATATTGCTACTATTTCAATTACCGCTACTCATCCCCAAGAATACAAACAATTGTTTTTAAAGAAAATCTATAAACCCAAAAAGTTTCGAGAAATTACTCCCCAAGATGCGCGTAAATTACAAGGATTCCCAGATAATTTTATCTATCATCTACAGCCGGCTATCGCTAAAAAACAATTCGGAAACGCTGTTCCTGTAACAGTGGTGGAGGCAGTAGCAAGAAATTTACTAGAAATAATTTTACCAAATTAATTATCTAGATAATTACGAAACTTTTGTTTATACTTATTGATAAATGCTTTATCTTCTTGAAGATCGATAAAAGCTTCTTTAATTAATGACCAAGTATTGATTTTACCAGAACAAAAATCCCAAAATTCATTTTCAACCCATATATCATGATTTTCCTCTAGAGGATACATTTTATTTCCCTGTGATTCCCACCATGTTTTAGGTAAGAAAGGATTAAAAGGAATAACAATTCTTCTGTGAATACTTGCTAAAGGTTCACGGGACAGCCGATAACAATACCAATCTAACAACTGGTCGCTAAATCTAGAACCATCTCCCCTATTAGGATGTGTAGCTTTTAAATCAAACACATACTCAATATTGTCTTTGATTAAATAAATATCTACTCCATGACCAGAAGGAGGATCGATATAATTGAGGTTATTCCTATTTATTTTCTTAGCTACTACTCTAAGTCTTTCAATGCACTCTGTCATGGATATTTTTTGTTCTTTCGATTTTCTGAGACTTTTTAAATTATCGAGTTCACTTCTTAATTCTTGAGGAAATGGACTAGGTTGTAAAAGTTTTTTATCCTGCTTATATAAAATACGAAATCCATTATCTTTGGCTAAAAAGTTTGCTAATTTCTCCCAGAAAGTAGTTCCCATGCTTGTCGTTAGTCCAGTCATCACAGAACTAATCTGTCTCTCCTCTGGAAATAAATAATCTAAAATATGATGATTCCTAGGCTTGGGTTTTTTAAAATAGTTTTCTATTGAGTTTTTAATTAGCTTTTGAATTTCTATCACTAACTGGCTATTATCCATACTGAATTGCAATTCATCAAATTTATAAATCAGCAAAAAGATCAGTAATAGATATATCAAGTGCCTTGGCTAACTTTTCGATATTTTCTAAAGATACATTACACTTACCAAGTTCGATACTGGAAATATAAGTTCGGTGCAGTTCCGCTTTTTCGGCTAAGATTTCTTGAGATAAGTCAAGTTCCCTTCTGCGTTTTCTGATAGCTTTACCAAAACGATATTTGATATCTAAGGATTCTTTTTGTGCCACAGATCAATTATCAAGAAAGTGTATGAGACATTTCTACAGATTATAATTCACATTTTGCAGATTATAATTCACATTTTATCTAAAACATTGCTTCGTTCCTCTGAAAGTACAATTGCTGTTATCGCTTCGACTATCTTTTAACTCTTATTTTCGTAACAACTCGAAAAAGGTTTCTTTATCAATACCAATATCTTGAATCATACCCATGAGAGTACCTTGCTTAATATCTTTTCCTGAATGAATAGGGATCACAACCCTACATCCACCAGTATTTTTGTAAATAGCATGGCTACCTTTTTGACGATCCAAATAAAAGCCCAATTTTTCAATAACTTTAATAAACTCCTTGACTTTAACTGCGGGATACTGACTCATACTAAAATATTTAAAGGCTTAAAAATCAAATCTTCTTTGGGAATGGGTTGATGATCAGCTATCAAACTTTCGAGGTACAATTCCATAGCTTCTGTAATATTGACAATCGTTTCTTCAAAAGTGTCTCCTTGAGAATGACAACCTTTAAGCGCAGGACAAAAAGCGTGATAACCACCGTCTGACTCTTTTTCTAGAATAACGGTGTAGTTATAAATTTGTTTGGTATTATCACTCATAACACTATCAGTTGTGGATTTTAAATTATCCTAGCATAGACTTTTTTTAATGACTTTTCCCAGAGCGATCGATTTTTTGAGAGGATTAACTCCCCAGTTAAACTAGAATAGAAAGATAGGAAAGCGATCGAAATTAGAATGACGACCGAAATTGAAAAAGAACTAGAAACCAGCGAATCTGTCTTGGAAAAACGGCGAAATTTTGCCATTATCTCCCACCCTGATGCGGGAAAGACCACCCTGACCGAAAAACTGTTACTATACGGGGGTGCAATCCATCAAGCGGGTGCAGTCAAAGCAAGACGCGACCAACGCAAAGCCACCTCCGACTGGATGGAAATGGAAAAACAACGGGGAATTTCGATTACTTCCACGGTTTTACAGTTCGATTATCGTGATTTTCAGATTAATCTCCTCGATACTCCCGGCCACCAAGATTTTAGCGAAGATACCTATCGTACCCTAGCCGCTGCCGATAATGCGGTGATGTTAATCGACGCGGCCAAAGGTTTGGAACCCCAAACCAGAAAACTCTTTGAAGTGTGCAAACTGCGGCAGTTACCCATCTTTACCTTTGTTAACAAAATGGATCGCCCCGGCCGCGAACCTCTGGATTTATTGGACGAAATCGAGCGAGAATTAGGATTACAGACCTATCCCGTCAATTGGCCGATCGGAATTGGCGATCGCTTTCGGGGAGTCTTCGATCGGGCTACCCAGACCATACACCTGTTTGAACGTCGCTCCCACGGCTCTCAGGAGGCGCAGGAAACCGTGATCGAGCTTGGCGACCCCAAAATTGAGGATTATCTCGAAAAAGACCTGTATTACCAGTTAAAAGAGGATATAGAACTGCTCTCGGAATTGGGCACCCAATTGGATTTGCCAGCAGTCCACGCAGGAGAAATGACCCCGATCTTTTTTGGTAGCGCCATGACCAATTTTGGGGTGAAATTATTCCTAGAATCCTTCCTCGACTATGGATTACCCCCCAGAGGACGCAATTCCTCCCTCGGTGTCCTTGATCCCACCTATCCCGATTTCACCGGTTTTGTCTTCAAACTGCAAGCAAACATGGATCCCAAACATCGCGACCGGGTGGCCTTTGTGCGGGTATGTACGGGGAAATTCGAGAAGGATATGGTAGTAAACCACGCTAGAACCGGTAAAACTATCCGTTTATCCCGTCCTCAGAAACTTTTTGCCCAAGATCGGGCAGTTATAGAAGAAGCTTATCCCGGAGATGTGATCGGATTGAATAACCCCGGGGTCTTTGCGATCGGTGATACGATTTATATGGGTAAAAAGCTCGAATACGAAGGGATTCCCTGTTTTTCTCCGGAATTATTCGCCTATCTCAGAAATCCTAACCCTTCCAAGTTCAAACAGTTTCAAAAAGGAGTCTCGGAATTACAGGAAGAAGGGGCCGTACAGATATTATCCTCGATCGATGAATTTAAACGCGACCCGATTTTAGCCGCTGTCGGTCAATTACAGTTTGAAGTGGTGCAATTCCGTCTTTTAAGCGAGTACGGAGCCGAAACTACCCTCGAACCCCTAGCCTATAGTTTAGCCCGTTGGGTAGCCGGGGGTTGGGCCGCTTTAGAAAAAGCCGGTAAACTCTTTAATACTCTAACTGTCAAAGATTACTGGGGTCGTCCTGTCTTATTATTCAAAAATGAGTGGAATTTACAGCAAGTCAAAGAAGATCATCCCTCTTTGCAATTAAACTCGATCGCACCGGTAGGATCGGGAGTAGAACCGCAATCCTAACCATTAATCCTCCAAGACAATTGCCGAACTGGTCAGGACAAGATGGCGACCCCCCAGACAACTAGACTAAAGTAGAAGTGGCAAGAAAGTCTCGATCTTTCCTAACACTTCGGATGTCTCAAAGCACTATCGTTGACGAGTCCCTCACCATTAGAAAAAGTCCTGCTGTCAATTCCCGAATTAATCCCTGTTTAATTCGCTTTTGTTATTTTCTGGGAAATTATCTGGTTTTACCGGCTTTTTTCAGCAAAATAACCGTCACAGGACAGGAAAATATTCCCCTAACGGGGGGTGTCATCCTTGCACCTACCCATCGTTCCCGTTGGGATGCGCTGATTTTACCCTACGCGGTGGGACGCTTAGTTAGTAGACGCGATTTGCGCTTTATGGTTTCCGCTAACGAGATGAAAGGGGTACAAGGTTGGTTTATCCGACGTTTGGGGGGTTTTCCTGTCAATACCGATCACCCCGGTATGGGTAGTCTGGTCCATAGCGTCGAACTGTTGGCTGCGGGGGAAATGGTGGCGATTTTTCCGGAAGGGGGTATCTGTCGCGATCGAGTGGTTCATCCTCTTAAACCGGGGGTAGCGCGGATCGCGTTGGAAGTTAAGACGATGAAATCCGATGCAGATATAAAGATTTTACCAGTAAGCATTAGTTATAATCAGCCTTACCCCGGATGGGGAAGCGAAGCGACTGTAAACATCGGTCAAGGGATTAATGTGCTTGATTATCAACAAAATTCGCTAAAACGGGAAACTGTCCGCTTAACCAAAACCTTGAGCGATCGCTTAAAACTTCTCCACGAGGATCAATCACCTTAATCAGCTGTTGACTATCTACCCCATGAGTAGGATTTCGGGGACGGATTAAAATTATTGTTTTAACTATTTTTAAGCAAAAAAGTAGCTTTTCTGGTTGAAATAAGTAACATCTTGGTTTTTTCTACTTTTAGCTCCTGAATACTGCCTCGGAAACCCATCAGATCGGTGAAGATGTCCGATTGTTGCAGGGGGTCTAATGATAGAATGGGCATCAGCGAAAGTAGTTTGTGAGCGAAGTGATCCGATGCAGTTCCAAATCCAGCCAGACAGTGAAATTCCCGCCTCTAAGCAATTATTTGACCAAATTCGCTTCGCTATCGCCTCTCGTCAGTATCCACCGGGCCATCGTTTACCTAGCACCCGTCAACTAGCTATGATCACGGGATTACACCGTAATACGATAAGTAAAATTTATCAGCAACTGGAAGATGATGGGTTAGTAGAATCCATAGCAGGTTCGGGGATTTATGTCAAGGCTCGCGGGCATGAAAACGATAATTTATTGGGTTCGCCCCTATTGGAACAAAATCCAGAAATAGGCCGACTAATTCGCCAGAGTTTGGCTGGTTTTCTCGCTCAAGGTTTAACTTTAGAGCAAATTCGCGAGTTATTACTGGCGGAAATCGATTGGCGATCGCAGTGTCGTTCTCAAGTTCTTGTCACCATTCCCCGTCACGATTTGGGTGCAGGAAAACTAATGTTGAGAGAATTAGAGCAATCCCTCAAAATTCCCGTCCAATTAGTGGCAATGGAGGATTTAGCCCAAGTTTTAGCCAATACTAAATCTGCCACTGTTGTCACCAGTCGCTATTTTATCAGTGTAGCGGAGGAAATTGCCGCTCCTTTTCACCTACGAGTCATTCCCATCGATATCTACGATTACAGCAAGGAATTGGCATTAATCAAAAAATTACCCACCGATAGCCGTTTGGGGATTGTCAGCATTAGCACCGGTATTATTAAGGTGGCCGAAATTTTAATTCATAGTTTACGGGGCGATGATTTATTAGTTATGTCTGCCCAAATTCATGAAACGGATAAGTTAAAAGTTTTGTCCCGAACTTCCCAGACAATTATCAGTGATCAAGCGAGTTATACTTTAATTAAAAATCTGATTAATGAAGTGCGATCGGATTTAATTCGTCTGCCAGAAATTATCTGTAGTGATAATTATATTGGGGATAAATCAATTCAATTGCTAAGACGAGAATTAGGATTAGGTGGCTAGATGATAAGCTAGGACACATTTTAACCGCTAAATCTCCCCCAATCCCTTTACTGTTGCCTCTTGCAAGAGAGCCTTATCTCAACAAGCAATTTAAATGCGCGGGCAGCTTAACTTTAAAATTTATTTTATTCTATGGTTACTATTGACAATAACCTAGGGCAAGTCGAGAATAAAAGCGAAAAAAACTTTTAAGAAGTATTAATTTTTTAGTACAATGGCGGAAGAATAGGGACAAGCTCAATTTTTCACTCTTGGACAAGGCTAGATGAAAAGTGCTGACTGTTTAACGGTATCCCCCGGAGAATCGCTTACCGATTGGCAAAAACTGGGATTAGATTTGGTGGCTCGTTGGCAAGGACGAGATGTTATCCTAGCGATCGATCTTACCGGTAGTGTTAACTTTAATGATGAAGGACGCACGCGCCTCGGTCAAATTATTCGCGATAGTTTAAAAAATAACGATTCGGTTTATTTAGTTCCTTTTGCTGATAATGTCCAACCGATTGCAGAACCGATTTTAATTCGCGGAAAGGAAGATATAGATGCGGTTTTAAAAGCGATTCCTTGGCAATCTAGCCAAAGTGCTAAAAATACCGATATTCAACGCGCAGAATGGCACGTTTATCCCCGACTGGCACGCTTAAATCAGTGTCGTTTAACTGCCAATCAAGCTATCAAACCCCAGTCGGTAGTTTGGATTACCGATGCACCCCTTTCTACTGCTGCGGGGATTACTTCACAACAGTGGATAGAAACCCCCAAAAATAGCCCTTTTCGTCTTGCTAATTCTCCCGAAAGTTTGCAAAGACAAAACTGGCTTAATTCCCTACCAATTAATCTCAGAACCCAAGAAATTACTGCCACTAACGGCAATAAATATAAACTATCAGTTGTCGATATTGCTCCCACAGCACAAGAGTTTTGTACTCCCGCACCGGGAGGACAAGAAACCTGTTTGATTAATCCTTATCTCTTGAGTCAGTTATGGTTGCCAGCATTGGCAATTATATTAATGGGAATTGGGGGAATAGTAGCGAGTATTTTTGGGATTCGTCATTGGTTGCGGTTACATACTGCTTGGACTATTAAAGTCCCATCTAATGATGATGACAATGAGACCCAAAAATATATTTTAAAAACATCCGAAAGAATTAACATCGGTGGTGATGAATATCATAAGAATACCATTCCTTGTCCTGGGGAAGAAATTCGCTGCTATTTAGAAAGACGCGGCAATCAGTTATATCTGAAACCTACCAAACAAGCAGATATTTTTTATCGAGGTAATGAATTAACTCAGGAGGTGAAAATAGATAAAAATTACCTGACTTTAACTTATCAGCATAACAATCAAGATATCGACCTAGAAATTCAGATTAGCAAAAAATAACTCAGGAGATTTAAACTATGGCTAACAACAGTCAAACCCGCGCTATCAAACGGACAATTATCATCGGATTAGGTGGTACTGGTCGAGATGTGTTGATGAGAATTCGTCGCTTTATTATTGATAAATACGGGAAGTTATCTAACCTACCCATTGTCAGTTTTGTTCATATTGACACAGACAAAAACGCTTTCAATGGTTCTGGCCTACCCACAGGAAATAGCTATCACGGAGAAGAAATTCTTTTATCAGCTGCTGAAAGAGTATTCATTAATATGAATGCTCAGGATGTTAACAATCTCACCTATGAACTTGAACACAAAACCCTTTTTGAAAGTCCCTTTTCCCATATTGAAAGCTGGTTAGACCCAAGACTAAAAAAACAAATAACTTCCATTGAAAATGGTGCGGGAGGTATTCGTCCCGTCGGTCGTTTAGCTTTCTTCCATAACTATCAAAAAATTCAGGAGGCAATTGAAGCAGCGGAAAGACGAACTTCTGGTCATGAATCCTTTATGTTTAGCGGTAAAGTTAACGGTCAAAGCTTTAATGTCCAAGAGGGTTTAAATGTCTTTATTGTCGGTTCTTTGTGTGGGGGAACTGGTAGCGGCATTTTCCTCGATGTGGCCTACACTTTGCGTCATATTTTACAACAAACCACCGAATACACATCCTTTGGTTATTTGGTAGTTAGTCCTAAACTTTATGGTGATGGCGCAATTATGAGAGCTAATACCTATGCAGCTTTGAAAGAGTTAGACTATTATACCAATGAAAGTAATTCCTTTCAAGCCTGTTATGATAAACAAAATTTCGTCAACATCGATGAAAAACGTTCTCCTTTTGATTTTGCCTACTTAGTTTCTAATCGCACTGTGGGAGATTACCGGATTGATAACAAAGGTAAATTATGTAACGTCATTGCTTACAAGATTTTCTTGGATTTTGCCGATGAGTTATCTCCTCGCATCAAAAGCAATCGGGATAATTATAAAGACCCGATGATTCAAAAAGATAATCATCCTTTTAATATGTGTCAAGGTTATATGTCCTTTGGACTAGCGAGGATTTATTTTACTCGCGACCGAATTGTGCAGATTGGTCTCAATCGTTTTACTCTCAAATTAATTAATTTTTGGTTAGAGGGATATGGTCAAAGTCCCAGTGGACAAGAGTTATTAAGTAAGTTTCTAGCTAATTGGAGTACCCAAGGTAATAAGAATTATTTTACTGCCAGATTGGAAGAAGCAACCCTAGAGAATAATAAAACTTTTTCTAAGACTTTAACCTCTTGGAAAAATTCCCTAGAGGAAGAAATATCTAATAGTCAAGATTTGGATAATTTACCCCAAACCGTCAAGCAATCCCTAGAAAAAGAGTTTCGCAAAGTACAAGGGGGAGAAACAGATAGCAGTCGCGGAATCTGGTTAACTTTGACCCAACAGACTCAACCCAAGTTAATCGAAAAATTTAAGTCAGATATTGACCAATTTTTGGAGATTCTTCTTAATCCTGATAGCTTAGAATTTTCTTTGGAAAATAGCCTATCTTTTTTGGTCGCTTTACAAGCAAAGATTAATACCGACAAGGGAAATCTAGAGGAATTGTCTCAAGATAATAAAGGGTTTCATTCCTCAGAAAAAACTGATAACATTTGGCAAAATGTCAAACAAACTCTTGAAGATATAAACGGGAAAAAATCTGTATTCAAGATGTTTAATAAAAATGCCAATAGCGAGAAAATTAAAGCTGAGTTAAGAGACTACGTTCAAAGCGGACAAAAATTAATTCAGCAGAACTTTAATTTCAGCATCAATGGGGAATCTAGAAAGATTGTTGAAGCGATTCTCAAGCATATTTCCAGTCGAATGCTGCAGATACAACAACTGAAAGAAAACCTACATCAGCTAATCGCAGAATATGATAAATACGAACAGGAGTTAATGCAGTTAAATCTCGATGAGATGACCGGTGAAGGTATTTTCCCAGAAGAGAATATTGATAACTGTATCCCTGACAGTAACTCCCGAACTCAATACATTTCCATTAGCCAAAAAGTCACCAATAATTTAGGCTATAATGCTTCCCTATTCAGTTTATTTAGCCAATCTTTTGTTATTGATAATGAAACTCTCAAAGAGACCCTAACAGCAACAATCGAGAAACAGTTTCAATCAGTAAGCACTAATAAAATTGATGCAGTAATTAAGCGATTTATGGGTCAATATAAACCCCATGATTTTCCTGAACGCTTGGGGCAAATTCTGCGGGAAGCTGATTTAATGTTACCGATAAATGTTAATGATGCTTACTATCGCTTGCATAAAGATAAAGCATTGCTAATTGGGACTAATGAGGATAATTCACCCACCATGCAAAGATTCAAGAAGATTCTCGAATCTGATTTAAATATTAATCTGGGGACTTCTTTTGAATCAATTCAAACGGACGAAGAAATCCTAATTACCTACGAATTTGGTGGGTTTCCCCTAAGAATCATTACTGATTTATCTGGGTTGCAAAAAATTTATCAAGACCAAAAGAGAATCAGCATTTTACACAATGATTACAGGATAGAATTTGCTGATATTATCCCACCACCTGCCAAATTAATTGAGGAATTAGAGTTTATTTTCTATCCCGCAATTGCTCTAGGTTTACTAGAATATTATCAGGAAGATGATACTTATCAATTAGTCATCGAAGGCGATTTATTTAACAATAAGTCCATCATTGACATTAGTGGGAATTGGCGACTTGCTTTAGAACAATTTGCTTCTCGTAAAGACATGGAAACTGCTTTACAGATACTGCTTAATCAGGCAAAAAATGAGATTTTAGCTAATCCTACTCGATTATTTACTAACGAGGGTGATTATTTCCAGAACGTCAGCTATTTTGTCAACAATGTCAAAAATTTACCCTCCTATCACCCTAATTATCGCTACAAAGATAAGGTAGCTGGACAAGATGGAAATACTCGACAGGAGGCAAAAGAAGGAATTATCACCCGTTTTGTTAATCAACTAAAAATGGAACTAGAAAAACGTGCTGCTGAACAGAAAAAACTCGAAAAACAACAGCAAAAGCAACAAACTTTATTGGGAACAAACAATAACAGTAGTCAACCCAGTTTACCCGCAGAAGTTAGCACTGCTGATGAATGGTAAAATTTATCAATCTTAATAATGTTTCCCCAGCTATCTGAGGAAACATTCACCCCCAACTCTCTCTATCAACCACAATTCGAGGTATCCAATAACTATCATGGCATTACTTAACCTTTTTCCTCCCTATCTGATTGTTTTAACTCTAGTCTTGGTTATTTTTCCCACCGTCTTAACTCTGGGAATCCGGATTGCTCTCTATAAACATCTCCAAGATTCAACCGCAAAAGTCAAGCGCTTAATTCGGGGAGAAAGTCGCGGAGTTCAACCTAAAATTATTTCTAATCTAGAGAATAGATTTAAGATAGCCAGTAGTCAACTAGATGATGTTAATACCGCAGCTTTGGTGGATGGTTTATACCATGAAGAAAAATTTACTTTCATGTCTAAATCTCTCAGTTGCGAGAAATGGGATTATTTTGTAAGAGTGTTACCCAATCTCCTCCTCGCTTTTGGTTTGTTGGGAACTTTCCTGGGAATTACTCTCAATCTGACGGGAATCAGCACACTTATCGATATCAATAATCTCGATGTGCAAAGTTTAGGAGAAAAGCTCAAAACTCCCCTAGAAAGTATGGGGATTGCTTTTATCACTAGCTTAATTGGTTTAGCTTGTAGTTCTTTACTGACTGTGATTAACTTAATCTTTAATACCAACCTTGCTAAAGTAAATCTAATTAGTTCCCTAGAAGACTATTTAGATAACATCTTGCAGCCGACTGTAGAAGGGAATAGTCGCTTGAATAAAGCGGTTGATAGCATGGTGGAGAAACAGCAAGCATTTCTGACTAACTTTCATAATGAGGTGACGAGAGTATTAGAATCTTCTTTAAGAGAAGTTGCTAAAGAAATTGCTGAACGTAATCAGGAAACTGCTAAATTAGTCACCCAGGTTTGTGAAAGATTAACTGAAACCGCAGGAACTTTATCTACCGGTGCATCGACTTTTCAGCGTTCAGCTTTTGAACTTAACGAGCAAGTACCAATTATCACGCAAGCAAACCGAGAGTTTACACAATCCTCTCAGGAACTAAAAAATAGTGTGCTGCTTTTTAAACAAGCATCAGAGTTAATTGAAAAAAGTAACTTCTCTGGTAATATCGAAAGGTTTACCGCTAGTTTAGCAGAAACTCAAGCGAGATTTTCTCAATCCACTGCACTACTAGAGCAGAATATCGGGGAGATTATCAGCAGTAATAAAAGAGCTAACGATTTAGCAGAACAAGTGTATTTAAATATCCAAGAATCTTCTCAAAAATTACAAAATAGTGCGCTAGGTTTTCTGGAAGCTTCCGACAAAATCGAAAGTAGTCAATTTGCTGATAAGTTAGTGCAAGCAACCGCAGATTTAATGACTGCTCATCAACAGTTTGCCAATTCTACTACAGATTTAAACCAATCAACTCAATCTCTAGCTTCTTTAACTCAAGACTTCCAGCGTTCAATGACAACTATGGTTGAGTTAGGAATAAAAATTACTGACTTGAATCAAAAATCTGAGACAATCCTAGAACAAAATCAGCAACGCTCAGTCACCGAACAAGAAAAGTTATCTAACATTCAGGGAGAATTAGTAAAATTAATCGAAACTGTGAAAACCTATCAAGACAGTTTTAACTCCGAGTCGAAACAATTAGGAAACCAACTTATCAATAGTCTCGATGAAAAACTCTCCCAAACCTCTGATAAAATCCTCACTGCTTCCCATGGGATTGAGCGCTCTAGTAATAATCTCGATGTGACTAATGCTAACTTGTCTCAGTTAATTGATACAGTGACAGAGCAAGTTACTCAAGTCAAGGAAAGCTTACAGTCTGAGTTAAAACTTTTAAGCAATAACTTAGCGACAGTAGTTGATGATAAATTAACCAAGAACTCAGAACAATTAAAAGCAGTTTCCCAATCTATTGAGAAAACAGCCAATCAATTTGGCAGCCTTAAATCAGATTTTTCTCAACTAATTAACGCAGTGAACACCAGCACCAGTAAATTAACTGCTAACTTAGACTCTTTGCTAGATAAGTTAGAGAAAGTTATCACTAAGGAAAATACATCGAATCAGAAAATGATTGAACACATCTATGGAGAAATTCAAAAATGTTTGGCACAACTGGAGAAAATTATTAACGATATGCGTTCTGACTTTTCTAACTTAAATGATAAGAGATAAAAACTTTGTGAGACAATCCCTAATCCTAGTCAAAAAGATATTAAGGATGACATTAACACCATATTTGATAACTTCACCAACAAATTCTAAGCAATTATGTCTAGACGTACCTACTACCGAGATGAAGATAAATCGGTGGATGTTTATCCCGCATTCACCGATTTAATGTCCAATGCTTTCATGATTCTGAGTTTATTTCTCCTCTTGGCACTTTTTCAGTCTTATAATCTCATCAGCAAACTGGAGGAAGCTAACCGAAAACTGCAAACAGCAACCCCCATAGTTATCGATGAAAAATCAGGAAAATTTAAATTTCAGTCGGGAAGTGCGGAATTAAGTCCTGCTTTAAAAACCTATATTCGTCAGCGCATTATTCCCGCTATCGAAACCATTACCAAAGACAGAGAAATCGACTTTATTCAAGTAATTGGACACACCGACGGACAAGGAATACAACAGACAAGTAATCTCGATAAAAATATCGAATCGGTTGCCAGCAGAAAACAATCTGTTAAAATGCTAGTACCCGGTTCTAACACTGATTTAGGATTAATGCGCGCTTTAGCAGTAGTGCAAGAAATCGAAAACACTGGTAAACTCAAAAACGTCAAATTTCGAGCTTTTTCCGCAGGACAGTTATACCTCCCATCGGGTAAATTAGCCGCGGTTAATCGTGACGCAGATGCAAGCAGACGCAGAATTGAAATCCGTTTTATTCCCCCCGGTAAAAAACAATAAGACAAAAAAATCTAGAAATTTGTTTTTTTATCTTTTGCTTGTTACACTGAGGAAAGAACGAAATTCAAATCAATATCTATGGAACAAAACACTTTAGAGGGGACTTGGGAAGAAATTTTACAGCATAGTGCTAAATTAGCTGGTCAGCGAGTGAGATTGACCATTCTATCTAATCAATCTTCCAATTCCTCCACTCCAGAAACCCTAGACCAAAAATTAAAAGGAAGAGTTGGACGAGTTTATTTTCAGCCATCGGATTTATCTGAGCGAGTAGAAGAAGTTTTTACAAATATTTTAGATGATAAAGACTAAACGGTATGGAAATCAACCTTTTGAGGTTGTACCTTAATGATTTTTCATTCCCTATAGGGTGACATCCTCGTATAAATCCCGAAAAGATGCCGTCAGATTAATACTCTGTAAACTAAAACTTTCTTGCTGATAGGTTTGCAAAATCCATAAACCCTGTTCACCCCGTCGAAAAGTTTCCACTCGTTGGTGTTTACTATTCACTAAGACATATTCCTCTAAAATTTCTAGAGTTTGATAATCATTAAATTTATCACCCCTGTCAAAAGCTTCTGTAGAATCGGAGAGAACTTCGATAATCAATTTAGGAAAACTTTTGTAGGTAGCAGTTTCTCTATCTCTGTCATCGCAGGTGACAAGAATATCGGGATAATAAAAGTGATTGCGTTTCTCTAATCTGACTTTCACATCGGCAAAATAAACCCGACAATTGGAACCCCGCAAATGATTACGAATGATAAAAGTGAAATTGAGTCCTATAATATTATGAGTATCCGTCGTTCCTGCCATGGCGTAAATTTGTCCATCGATATACTCGTGTTTAATGGGACTTTTTTCTTCAAAATGAAGATATTCTTCTGGGGTGAGATTATTATAGTTAGATAAAGCCATCATGGGTTTAATCGTTGAAGGAGATTTTCTTAAGGACTTTCGGGAGTATCATTAACCGTTTCTAGGGTGACATCCTCGTACAAATCCTGAAAAGATGCCGTCAGATTAATACTCTGCAAACTAAAACTTTCTTGCTGATAGGTTTGCAGAATCCATAAACCCTGTTCACCTCGTCGAAAAGTTTCCACTCGTTGGTGTTTACTATTCACTAAGACATATTCCTGCAAACTTTCTAGAGTTTGATAATCATTAAATTTATCACCCCTGTCAAAAGCTTCTGTAGAATCGGAGAGAACTTCAATAATCAATTTAGGAAAACTTTTGTAGGTAGCAGTTTC
>NZ_JADBRW010000282.1:0-20282 GCF_020247025.1 Microcystis sp. M109S1 | reverse complement strand
TAGATAGATGGTTTCCTAGTTCTAAAAGGTGTAGTAATTGCGGGTATATTGCTGAGAAAATGCCGTTAAATGTTCGAGAGTGGGATTGTCCAGACTGTGGGACACACCATGACCGAGATATTAACGCTAGTAAAAACATTTTGGCCGCAGGACTTGCGGTGTCAGTCTGTAGAGCGACCATAAGACCTTAACAGAGTAAATCTGTTAAGGCAGGTGCGGAACCCCGCAAGGGAAAGAAGCAGAAACCTAAATCGTGAGGTTTGGGAATCACCGTCCGTTTTACGGCGGTGAGGATGTCAACTTAATGGTAAGGTACAAAGTTTTCTTTTTGGGGAACGGGGAAGAGTAGCTGGTCGTCCAGAAACGATAATTTAACCAGATCTGGGTCGAGGAAGTCTGATCAATTGTCCTAAAAATTCCCCGCCGCAGTTTAAATGCAGTACAACCCAGCACATCACAATTGTATCTTAGTCGCCGATTTCTGGATAATTTGCCCCTCAGTCCCGCTACTGCCAGAAAAATTACTATTTAGTCCTTCTTTACTTTAAGTTAAGAAACTTATCTAAGGCTAGAACCATATTTGGCGGCCAACGGCGCACGCTTTTTACCCAATCGAGGTCTTGATAGCGGGTATCCATGCCGACGGCGGCTACCCAATTGCTTTCCGCCTCTCCCTGTTGTCCTTGGGTCCATAAAACGGCGCTTAAGGCGGCTCTGACATCGGGAAACATGGGGTATTTGCGGGCAATATTCCGCATTTTTTGGACTGCTTCCGGATATCTGCCCAATTCGTACAGGGCCAGAGCCAGATTAGCTTGCGCCCAGGCAAAATTCGGGGCTAGTTGAGTAGCTTGGCGATAGTCTTTGACGGCGGCTTCCCAGTCTCCTAAACCGCCCTCGGCGTTGCCGCGATTGTTATAGGCAAAGGCATCATTGGGAGCCAATTCTAAAACTTTATTATAATCGGCGATCGCTTCTTGATATTTGCCTTCTCCCTCTAAAGCGGTGCCGCGATTGAGGTAGGGATCGGGGGCATCGGGGGCAATGGCGATCGCTTGGTTGAAATCAGCGATCGCATCCTCTAATTTATTGAGACTAACTCTGGCATTGCCGCGATTACTCCAGACGGCGGGATTAGTGGGGAATTTGGCGACTAATTCGGTCCAATAGCTTTCGGCCTGGACGTAATCCCCTTTTTCTGTGGCTTCTAGGGCTTTTTCGGCGATAACTTCCCCTTCTCTAATCTGTTCTTCGCTAATAGTCGGGGTATCGGCATAAGCCGCTATGGGTAGGGCAAAAAAGAGTAACAGACTCAATACACAAGCGGTGATCCAACGCATAATTACTTCATAATTTGTTACTTAATCTTTTCTCAATCTACCCTACTTAGGTGAACTCTGCTCTAGATAGTCTTGATAGCCTAGTCGTTGAAGATTGCTTTGTTTTTCGAGGACGGAATCGGTGAGGGATTGACGATAGGCGATAACTTGCTCTAAAAGATCAATATTACCGGTGGCGAGAATTTGAACCGCTAAAAGTCCGGCATTTTTGGCATTACCGATCGCCACCGTGGCCACAGGAATGCCTGCGGGCATCTGTACAATTGAATAGAGAGAGTCTAACCCTTGTAAAGTGCGCGTGACTACGGGGACTCCAATGACGGGTAAGGGGGTTAAAGATGCTACCATTCCGGGTAAATGGGCAGCGCCGCCGGCTCCAGCGATAATCACTTTTATTCCCCGTAAATGAGCGTTTTTGCCGTATTCAAACATTTTTTCGGGGGTACGATGGGCCGAGACAATGGCGACTTCGTGGCTAATCTGAAAAACCTCTAAAACTGCGATCGCTTCTTTCATGGTGGGTAAGTCGGAATCACTGCCCATAATCACACCCACTAGGGGCGCTGCTGTCACCATAACTGCTAGAAAATAATTTTGTTTTTTAATCTTATAGCAGAGTTTGTTATTTTGTCTTCAAACCCTACTGATCAGATTTCCCCTAAACTGTATCGGGATCGATGCCTAATTCTCGCAATTTTTGGGCCAATTTTTCTTTAGCTTGTCGTTCCCTTTCTTTCTCTAAAAGAGCCTGTTCTTTCTCTAAAAGAGCCTGTTCTTTCTCTAAAAGAGCCTGTTCTTTTGCCTGTCGTTGCTGTAATTCGGCTTCTTGAGGAGTGGGGACTAATTGACCATCGGCGCTAAAATAACGCAGTTTACGGTCAAATATGCCTAAATATAATCCTAACTGTTCACTCCACAAATAACCTTGGTCATTGGGAAAAATGGCTTGATATTGTCCCTCAATTAGTCTAAATCCTTGCAATTCTAAACTATTGGGATCGAACCAAAAATAATTAGGAGTGCGAAAGGTATTTTGATAGAGAATTTTCTTGTTATTGCGGTCAATATTGGCCGTAGAATCGGAAAGAATCTCGACAATTACATCGGGATATTTACCCTGTTCTCCCCAAACCACCCAACTTTTGCGGGGACGTTTTTCGGTATCTAAAACCACAAAAAAATCTGGACCACAGAAATCACGCTTTTTCAGTTGTTCCTCGTTGTAGTAGATGGTTAGATTTCCCGAAGCGTAGTAGTCACTCCTCTCGCGCCATAATAATTCTAGACAACTAAGGAGAATGATGATCTGTTGCAGATGTAGATCACTTTCCAATGGTGGTTCATCACTCCATAAATCTGTGGGGGGACAGGTAACTTCTGGGATAATGTCTAGGGCTGTCATGACTTTTTCCCGGTATTTTAGGATTGATTAATTGTAGCTTTTTTCTCACTACTTTAGAGATGGTGCTGGGGGACTTTAGCCCCTAACTTAATCCTACACCCTTGACCGATCGCCTTCGGCACTTTATCCTAGCGCCATCGACACTTATCGGTGGTAGAAAAGAAACCCCCACCTTTTCTGAGGGGGTAAGGGACAGGGCGATCGCTCCCGTCGTTTCTAAACTAAAGCCTGACTGCAAATAATGATGGGAATTGGTTGCTCCTCACCTTGCAAGCGGCGGCGATCTAACCAGTCGCGCATCTCGTGTTGGGTGTATAGTTTCTTTAGTTCGCTAAACAAAGTTTCTCCTGTTAGGCTACGGCGCTTGATCAGGTTTAACTCGCGCTTCAGTACAGTGGTAATCGGTTGGCGAAAGGCCTGTTCTAATAGGTTAACCTGCTTACGGATTTCTTCATCCTGAGTGGTTTTGAACAGCAGTCCCAATTCTCGCAAGATGTAGCGCTGTGCTTGAGTCAGAGAACGGCTGTACTCCCGTTCCGATTGGCGATGTTGGACTTCTTGGGCAAATTTAACCTTGACTTGCATGACTGCTTGGTTGTAATTTTTGGGCAGCGGCAGTCCGGCTTCTTCTCGGTTACTTTTGAGCATTCCTAAAATGCGGGCAATATCTTTGGATATGATCTCTCCCCGTTCATCGAGCCAATATAATTGCTGGTAGGCCTTCCAATCTTTGCGGTTAGGATAAGAAGCTTCACAGAAGACAATTATGCCCTTATTGAGAGAAAAGCGAGCCGTGCGGATGCCGTGAGGCAGGTTAGCTATCCGTTCGTATTCAGCCGGATTTTCTCGCTGGAGTTGTCTGAGAATTTCTTCCGCTTCGTTGAGGTCGAGAAATTCTCCCTCATTTTCAAACAAACTTAATTGATTGCTGCCACTTGTTTCATAAATTGCATACATAGCCTCTTCGTTAAGCTGTTCTGTGGGGTCAAGAATTGCCGCATCCTCACCGATAGTTTCATGAATTTCTTGAATGCGGTTTTTGAGTTTTTGCCGTAATCCTAGATTCCGCTCTAATCCCGTCTCTGGGAGAAAATTAAAGCCGTAAACCACATCATTCTCGCTGCCAATCCGATCAATCCGACCAAATCTTTGAATAAGTCGGACGGGATTCCAATGCAGGTCATAATTAATAATCAGGTTGCCATCTTGTAGGTTTAAACCTTCGGCTAAAACATCGGTAGCAATTAAAGTCTTGATTTCCGACTCTCCTGGGGTCAATTTATAGTATTTGTTGGCTTTGGGGGCAAATCTACCCACTACCCGCGCCTTATTTTTATCGCCACTGTAGATGACTTCTAGATCGTCTCGATCGCCGTTAGGATTGAGGTTTTGATACAAGTAATAGGCAGTATCAGCATACTGAGTAAAAATGAGGCACTTGCTCTCTTGCAGCGGCGGTTTATTCAACCAGCTTTTGAGGGTTTGTAATTTCGCATCTTTTTCTGGAGTAATTGGCTCAACTAAGTACAAAATTTTCTCTAGCAATTGGATGTCATGTTCGAGGTGTTTCTGCAATCTTGGGGCATCAAAATCAGCTATATTATACTTTCCCGATGCCTGACGCAAAGCATCGATAATGTCTTGTTCTTCCCCATTGTTTGGCTCATAGAGAATTGCCTGAGCTTCTTCCCCGGCGGGGATAATTCCTTGGCGTAAAGCTTCTCGAAAGCGTTGATGGACTTGCAGTAATTTCTTAACAGTTTCTTGGAAGGCATAAACGCTAGATTCAAAGCGTTTGAATAAGAGGACTCGCATCAGTCCTCTTAAATTTGCTCCCCCAGTTTGTAAACTGAGTAATGGTTCTTGTTTGCGCTTATTTGGTAATACATAATTTCCCAAACCATAACGAGCATAGCCAAGTTCATTTTTACGAGGGTTGGCTGGTTGCCGTTGGCGAGATTTCCCTAAATATTGGCGCAGTTCTTGGTAAAGTCCTTGATAGGTATCTTCAATACTATATTCAATAGTTTGTAGTTCTCTTTTGGTAAAAAACTGATGCTTACCGCCCACAATAACGTAAGCGCGTTGATTTCCGTTTAAATAATCCTTGAAATTGTCTGCATCTACGGGTTTATGAGTCTTGGCATCAAAGCCGTACCAGCGTAAAATATGGTTGCGAGTGCGCCGGATTAAGATGTTAGATAACAAGTCAGGTAACTGTTTTTCGCCTTTCTCTACTAATCGAAAATATTCTTTTAGATCGGGCGGATCTATGGGTAAATCTGTCTTATCATCTTGATGAAAGAGCTTAATCTGATGATAAATATCCCAAGCACTTTTATTACGAGGAGTTGCTGTTAAAAAACAGCATTGTCTCCCAGCTGCTAAAAAGGCTTCGACGATTTTATATCTTTGGGTTGCGTCATTCCGCAGGTTATGACTTTCATCAATTAAGATAAAATCTCGATCTTTGTATTTAAAATCTTCTAATAAAACCCTGATGCCACTTATATCATTTTCCCGCAGCAATCCCATCGATAAAATACGGGCGTTAAGTTGATAAATTTCGTTGTAGCGTTCCCACATTTCCAGCAGTGGCGCTGGACAAATAATTAAGGGGCGGGCTTTTTCCACTTGTTCAAAACGTTTGACAATGGCAGCACCAATAAAGCTTTTTCCTAGTCCTACCACATCGGAAACAAAACAACCTCCATACTCGCGGATGAGTTTGATCGCGTGTTCAACGGCTACTTTTTGAAAGTCTGCTAGTTTCTCGGTAATTTCGTTATCTATCATGATTTCGCTGGCAGTTTCTTCTGTCAATCGATCGCGCACAAGCATATAGAGAGTTTTCATATAGATGTCGTAGGGACGTACTGGAATCATCGCCCAAGACTGTTTTAAAGACTGCATCAGTGTTTGATCAAATTCTGTTGCTTCGTCCCAAAGTTGATTGAACCATTCTGTTAAACTGGTATGATTTTCATTACCGTGAACGATAACATTAAGTTCGGTATTGTGGGAAATTCCTGATAAAGTAAGGTTAGAAGAACCAACGATAGCAAGACCTTTTTCTTGACGTTCTAGGGGTTGTCCCTGCTGGTTATAAATTGTCCCGTAGTCAAAGATATAAGCTTTAGCATGGAGTCGCCCTTTAGTATAAACTCGCACCTGAAGGCGTTTTTCTTCAATCATTTGAACCAGATTTTTTACTAAGGTTTCTGCTTCATCTGTTTGGTCCATTAGTTCGACGCTGGAACGAATATTTTCGGCGGTTTCTGTTGCCATCTGCTTGCGTTCTGTCCGTTTGGGGTATTCTTGTGCCTCTAGATGGTCTTTAATTAGTTCTAAGCGGCGGTAGCCTTCTGCTAGTTGTTCGATGGTTTCCCGGTTGCTGGTGTTGCCAATCAGGAGGCGCATTTGTGGGATGGTGGCGAGACGAGGTGCGATCGCAGTAAAGCCGGAGAGGAAGAAGTAACCGACGGCAAAATGAGCGGCTTCTGAGGAGTGGAGAATTTGGTTGATGTTATCGACTAATTTTTGCTGGCGATTGTCGATGATGTCGTGGGTAGGCATAGTTCAATTTTTGAATTTTAGGGCTGTAACCAGTTTTCTATTACTAGATTAGAAATATTTTCAAAATGACGAGTATTATCGGTAACTGGTTGGCAAATTTGGTTAATGTAGATCGGCATGGCATTCTCGGTCAATTTCAGAAAAGATATCATCGAGTTCTGGTTGATTTTTCCAGACTCCAATAAGAGTTTCTAGTTGTTCCCATGCCATTTTTTCTTTATTGGTGGCTAAGTCCCCCGGTCCACTTTCCACAGACCCGACTAAATCTTTAGCTGATTCATAAGCATAAATCGGTTCTTCTTCTTCAGTAATTTCTGTCTTCTCTGCCTTAAATTGCAAGAATTCAATAAAATCTATTACTGATTGCTGTTGTTGGGGGGTGAGGGTTTGTAGTTTTTCTAAAATGGTTTTTTCGTCAGTGATTGCTTGTGTCATGGTTTAATTCTCTTGGGGTTTTTAATAATTATATCTTGATTTCAGATACCCGACTTCTTAAAGAAGTTGACTTCATTTGCTGCCAATACCTCGAAGATAGTCTTTATTGGTGGCTAAGTCCCCCGGTCCCCCATCAACACAACCAATATATTCTTTGGCTGCTTCATAGAATGAAATCGGTTCTTCTTCTTCAGTAATTTCTGTCTTCTCTGCCTTAAATTGCAAGAATTCAATAAAATCTATTACTGATTGCTGTTGTTGGGGGGTGAGGGTTTGCAGTTTTTCTAAGATGGTTTGTGAGTGAGTGGTTGCTTGTGTCATGGTTTCATTCTCTTGGGGGTTTTAATAATTATATCTTGATTTCAGATACCCGACTTCTTAAAGAAGTCGGGTATCTAACCCCTTACAGTCCATACAATGCCGCTACTCTCTCATCTATCTCTTTTTCCCATTCTTCACAGTTAACTCCTTTGGCATCTAAGCATTTTTGTACTAATTTAATGATGGGTTCTTTTTCAGATTCAGAAGCGGGAGGGATGGGAATTTTGGCTATATATTGACGTTTTAGCCGTATTCTTCCATGTTTCTGTGCATCTCCTAATACTGCTGCAAATATATAGCGTTTCCTGTTCACAAAACGTACATTCTTGATCCTGAAAAGCTTAATCAGCAAAGGTAAAATTGTACCTCACAGATGCAAGAACTGCTATAAATAATTAATAGAAATAATAAAAACTGTATCATTAATATAAAGACCTTTTTCATCTAATGTAAAACGAGACTCTTTAGCAATATCAGGATAAACAATCTTGGGGTTTTCAAATTCTGCATAGTAATCACAAGCTCGTAATTACCAGTAAAATTTACCTTTATCATAGCGTTTCTCTAGCTCAAACTTCCACTGGTTTAAATGTTCAAAGCAGGATATCTTTTAATGTTAATTCCAATAGGGGTAACAATTAAGTATTTATCTTTATTTCTAATATGCCATTTACGCACATCATCACCCACAGCTAAAGGTTTAATAATCTCTGCACTTTTAGTATCTTTAGCGATTAATTCTGCTCGTTTTGCACCATCAATCACAAAAGCTTGATTAAAACCAGTTTTAATACCATAATAAATATGTCCAGAAGTGGCGGCTTAAAATAGAACATCAAAAATGATTAAGATAGCCAATTTTTACAAAAAACTGATTGTATTAGTAAATTATTTTAACCATTCATATAGATTCCATTTCTCCATGATTGGAATTATTTTTGTTAAATAATCGTAACCTCCTTTACGGTAGTAACCACCAATTTCAGTAATCTCAAATTTCCAAGAAAAACTCACTTGATTTATTGTTGACTCCACGGATACCAAACCTCAATTATACCTTGCGGATCTTTTGCACTGGCTTGTGTATTGTCAGCTAGGATAATATTATTTCTACCTATTAATGTCTTGATTTCTTTAGCGGCATCTCTATCTTCATCATAAAAAAATTTAACTAATATTTTTCCATCTTCTGAAAAAACTTTTTCATAACTTTGATTTTGTGGATTGTGATTATTAGAATCTACTGTTCCCTCTTTAACAAGATTTGTCACAGCAATAACTTGCGCTCCATTGTCATTTAGTTTTCTCAGCAAATACTCTGCCTCATTTCTTTGAGACTCAGCAGAAATATGTATCCAAACTGTTTTTCCTTTTAAGTTGAAATGACCTTCAGTGCAAAGAACACCGTCTGGACAAAAAATTTTATTCCACCACCATGGAGACGTTCCTCCTGCAATGAGAGCTATTAAAATCGCAGAGATGACCTTGGAAAACATAGTTTCTGAATTTTTATCATCAGCCATTTTTATGTACCTCCTAAAAGAAATTTTCAAAAATTAAATTAATCATGAGTTAATAAGGCAATCTGTTTTTTTATATCCTTAATCTCTTGCTCAAGAGATTGTTTATCACTCCCTAAATGCGCTCTGGGCGGTTCATCACTCCATAAATCTGTGGGGGGACAGGTAACTTCTGGGATAATGTCTAGGGCTGTCATGACTTTTTCCCGGTATTTTAGAGTTAATTAATTATAGCTTTTTCCAATTACTTTAGAGATGGTGCTGGGGGATTTTTGCCCCTAACTTAATCCTACACCCTTGACCGATCGCCTTCGGCACTTTATCCTAGCGCCATCGGCAAATATGTTAAAACTTCTATACAATAGCCCCAATAAGCCCGATAACAACGATGACTGAAACCCTAATTCAACCCGCAACCCTAGTAGAACTCTTACGTTACCGCGCCACGGCACAACCAGAGGGCCATGCCTACACTTTTCTTATCGATGGTAAAAAAGAAACCCCACCTTTAACCTACAGTGAACTCGATCGCCAAGCAAGAGCAATCGCAGCCCATCTGCAAAAATACCAGGCCCAAGGAGAACGCGCCCTATTACTCTATCCTCAAAGTTTAGAAGTAGTGGCCGCTTTTTGTGGTTGTCTCTACGCGGGAGTGATTGCCATTCCCGTCCCCCCACCGGAATCGGGACGACTTAAGCGCACTTTGCCCCGTTTGCGGGCAATTGTCAAGGATGCTAATGCCACCTTTGCCCTAGTTACCGAAAGTATTCTGACTCTTATTGAAGGTGTTAAGGAAGAATTTCCAGAATTCGACCAAATGAAATGGATTACCACCGAAAGTATTGATATTTCCCTGGCGGACCAATGGCAAGATCCCCAGGTGGATAAATCGGCGCTTGCTTATCTGCAATATACCTCCGGTTCGACTAATATCCCCAAAGGGGTGATGTTAAGTCATTTTAACCTGATGCACCATTGCGGTTACTTGCAAAAAGCTTGTGGTTACGAACCGGATAGCGTTACCCTAACTTGGATGCCCTATTTCCACGATTACGGGTTAGTCGAAGGTATCACAGTCCCCCTCTACAACGGGACACCCTGCTATCTCATGTCTCCCTTTGCTTTTATTAAGCGTCCGATGCAGTGGTTAAAAAATATTACTAAGTACAAAGTTACTCATAGTCAAGCGCCCAACTTCGCCTATGATCTTTGTACTCGCAGGATTAAAGCTGCCGATTTAGCGGAATTAGACCTGAGCAGTTGGCAGGCCGCAGGAAATGCCGCCGAACCGATTAATCCGAAGGTAATGGCCAAATTTGTCGATACTTTTGCAGATTACGGCTTTTCTTGGTCAACTTTCGCCCCTGCCTACGGATTAGCTGAATATACCCTCTTGATTTCCAATAAACCCAAGGGAACCACCCCAATTATTACCGCTTTGGATACAACCGCCTACGAACGCGGTAAAATTGTCCCTGTAGGTTCCGATCGAACCACTGGAGTTAGATACGTCCCCAGTTGTGGTCGTCGCGTCTGTGATACCCGTATAGCTATCGTTAATCCCGATACTTTCACCCTTTGTGCAGCCGATGAAGTGGGCGAAATTTGGGCCAGTGACCCCAGTATGGCCGCTGGATATTGGCAACGGGAAGACGCAACTAAAGAGACTTTTCAAGCTTATCTTGCCGATACAGGAGAAGGACCGTTTTTACGCACCGGAGATTTAGGTTTTCTTCTCGATGGGGAATTACATATCACGGGACGGATTAAGGATTTAATTATTGTCCGTGGCAGTAATCATTATCCCCAAGATTTAGAATGGTCAGTACAGCATCTTAATGAGGTTTTTCGTCCCGATTATGGCGCGGCTTTTTCCATTGAAGATAACGGTGAGGAACAGTTAGTTATTGTCCAGGAATTAGAACGTCGCAGCGGGGCATTAGATACGGCCAAATTAGTTGCCGATATCCGTCAAGAAATCGCCGAAGAACACGAAATTATGACCCATGCCATTGTTTTGGCCAAATCGGGGACAATTCTTAAAACTGCCAGTGGCAAAATTCAACGCCGCGCTATTAAACAGAATTTTCTCAATGGTAATATGAGTATTATCGATGCTTGGTCAGAAAATCCTCAGTTAGTTAGTAAATTCGATCGCTCTAATTCTGAAACAGAAGCATAGTTTTTCGGGTGGGCATTGCTCACCCGATCGAGGATAACTAATCGTGTTAGGATTAAAGTTAGGTATTAAAGGTAAGGAGAAAGTGATGTTAACTCAACTGATGGTCAAGCCCTCTTCTTGGATTGAAAAAGGAATTAAGCTATCGCCAGTAAGGGAAAATTATCTCTTTAAATTCACCGAGGAATTGCAGTGTCGATTGGAGGAACTACGGGAACTAGAAAAAAATTCCCAACTTAATTCTCAAGAGACCGCAGAATTAGCTGGTATTTTAGAGTTAAACGAGATTTTCACGCTCTTAAATGCGCGAATAGTTGCTGAATCTAAATGATTACTATCACAACTCGATTACAAGTCCGAGCAAGAGCCAACTATCTGTGTGAATACTGTCATTCTTCAGAAGAAATTAGTGCCGCATTATTTGAAGTAGATCACATTCAGCCCAAATCTTTAGGAGGTAAAGATGAATTAGCAAACTTAGCTTTAGCTTGCCAAAGATGTAACAGATATCGCTACAATTTTATCAAGGCAATTGATCCGAAAACAGAACAAGAAGTAGAAATATTCAATCCGCGCCAACAGCATTGGCAAGAACATTTTATCTGGACACCAGATGCTTTAAAAATAGTGGGACTTACTCCCATCGCTAGGGCAACTATTGAACGTTTGGACTTAAATGATGACAATCATAATGAAGGTTTTATCGTTAAAGTTCGTCGATTATGGATCCGGGGAGGTTGGCATCCACCCAGCACCGATAAAAAACAGGAATAATAGCTTATTGTTATCTAGGTAAATGAGCTTCAATTAAGTTTTTTCTAGAGGTCAAAATGATTGTTACTCAACAGGAATTATCTAGATTTCCAAAATATTTAAATGATCAGGACTCCAGGAATATAATACTAAATCCCCAATTTTTTTTGAACAGTCAATATATACTTATTTGCTTAAATTGTGGGGAAAGTTAGAAATTAATAGGCAAATAATCCCGATATTAATAAAGACATCAGCCAGATTAAAAACAGGAAAATTAATCAATCGAAAATCGAGAAAATCCACCACATAACCAAACAAAAAGCGATCGATACCATTGCCGAAAGCTCCTGCTAAAATAAAACCGTAGGCCAATTGTTCCCAACGATTTAAATGCGGTCCAAAGTAAGCAAAAGCCATTAATCCCAAACTAACTAATAAGGATAGCCATTTTAGCCAACCAACACCGCCCCGAAAAGCACTAAAAGCCGCCCCAGTATTAATCACATAGGTAAAATGAAAAACCCCCGGAATAATCGGGAAAGTATCACCAATTTGCTCAAAACTCTGCACGGTTATATACTTAGTTACTTGGTCTAAAATTAGACCAATCACCGCCACTATCCAAAACCAGCGATTCTTTTTTAACATTGGCTGTGGCATCAATAAAATAATAATTTACGGAAGAAAAAGGCAATAATTACCACCACACAAATTACTACTAACTGCCCTAAAAATGGCCAGACTGAATAATTCATAAATAGGGTGGGCAAACTATCGGGAAAGGTGATTTGACCGGCTTGGGGCTGAAAAATCGACAATCCCAGCATATATAATAAACCGCACAGATGAATCACTAACAAACCGGCAAAAGCACTTAAAGCCAGGGTTTCTATCTTGGCGCGCCAGCGAAAAGCCAGCCAACCACACAGCCATGCCCCCGGCATAAAGCCTAAAATATAGCCAAAACTGGCTTCTTTCAGATAACCCATTCCCCCACCCTGGGCAAACACGGGCAACCAAGTTAAACCGAGAAAAATATAGGCCACCTGGGCAAGAAGCCCGGCATTTTTGCCCCCCAGACAGCCCGTTAACAATACTGCCCCAATTTGGTAAGTTATGCCTAGTTTTTGCGAGGATAGACCCGTAGCCGACCAACTAGCTAGGCTTACTGGAACAAATGTACTAAAGATGGTCAGCAACAAACCAATCAAAGCCCAGAGTAACTCATTGGGAACCGATACGGAAGCGCGCCGCGGCGGAGATTCTCGTCCTCGACGTGATTTAGGTTGCCTGTTGGGGTTGGTATTCACCGGGGATGGGGGCTTCTCCTCCTATTAAACTAAGATCAGCCAACATCGCCTGATCCTGTTGGGGGGGTTGTCCTAGAGTGGTCAAATAATGTCCAATTAGCATAGCATTAATTCCCGATTTTAGCCCCAGATTTTGCAATTCTCCCATCACCGCCTCTCGTCCCCCGGCATAACGGAGGATTTGTTGGGGTAAAATAAACCGGAAAATAGCGATCGCTTTTAAGGCAGTAAAGGGCTCCAGTTTGGGTAAATGACCTAGAGGGGTGCCACTTCTGGGGTTTAATAGGTTAATCGGCACTGATTCCACCTCTAATTCCGCTAGGGAAAAAGCTAAATCGATCCTGTCCTGCCAACTTTCGCCCATACCGATAATTCCGCCCGTACAAGCTTGAATTCCCGCCGCTTTCAGGTTTTTTACCGTTTCTACCCGATCCTGCCAACTGTGGGTGGAGACCACGTTAGGATAAAAATTCTCGGCAGCCTCCAGATTGTGATTATAACGGGTAACTCCGGCTTCTTTTAAGGCTTGCGCTTGGGCAAGGGTTAACTCTCCTAGGGCGCAACAGGGTTTAATCTTGGCCGTTTCGATGATTTCTTGAACTGTGGCCAGTATTTCCTCGAATTCCTTCGATTTGGGGCTATTGTACTTTAATCCCCGTCCTTGACTAACTAAACAGAAGCGTTTGGCCCCCGCGTCGGCTGCCGCTTTCGCATGGCTGACGATTTCCTCGCGACTTTTTAAACCGTAGATAGGCGAATCTTGACCGGGATGGTGGACGGATTGGGAACAAAAACTACAATTTTCCGAACAACTTCCCGATTTTATGTTGATAATGCTACATAAATCCACCGTATTACCACAACAGGCCTGACGAATGCGATCGGCAGCCTCACATAAGCTGAAAATATTTTCCTGACCTTCGATCGCAGTTAAAGCTAGGGCCTCTTGCTGACTGAGTCGATCGCCGGCGATAATCTGATTAGCCCTAGTCTGTAACCAGTTTTTTAAGGCTTCTCCCTCCACGGGGATAGATTGAGTAGCGGTGTGTTTAGAGACTTGTACCACGTCGTTTATGCTCTGACTAAGTTAGGCTCATCTTATCATTATTCAGTTACCGAGGAAAGATTAATAAAAAAATTTAGAAAAAAATACCCTTTTGTGCTAGACTACCCGCAAAAGTTATATTGTCTCCGATTTTATGAAAGTTATTCCGACGGAAATTCCTGATGTTTTAATCATTGAACCGCAAGTTTACGGAGACGATCGAGGTTTTTTCTTGGAAAGTTTTAATCAGAAAGATTTTCGAGAAAAAACTGGTGTTAATACCACTTTTGTCCAGGATAATCACTCTATGTCCTTAAAAAATGTCCTGCGAGGATTGCACTATCAAATCCCCAATCCCCAGGGTAAACTGGTGCGAGTAGTGAGCGGTAGTGTTTTTGATGTGGCAGTGGATGCGCGTAAAAGTTCTCCCACTTTTGGGCAATGGGTAGGCTGTGTTTTAAGTGCGGAAAATAAACGTATTTTCTGGGTCCCGGAAGGTTTTGCCCATGGTTTTCTAGTCCTCTCCGATCGAGCCGAATTTCTCTACAAAACCACTAATTATTATTATCCCCAATACGAAAAAACCATTGCCTGGAATGATGCCGATTTGGGGATTGACTGGCCTCTAGAGCCCCCCCCGATTCTCTCCCCTAAAGACCAAGCTGGACAACCCTTTAAATCCGTGGAAGTTTTCCCCTAAAGACAATGACAAAAGTTTTACTAATTGGTGCTAAAGGTCAAGTAGGACAAGAGTTACAATTAACTTTACCCCAGCTAGGTGAAGTTATTAGTATCAGTCGAGAAGAACTAGATTTAACTAACTCAGAAAAAATCGGCCAGTTAATTAGGGAAATTCACCCCGATTATCTGGTTAATGCCGCCGCTTATACGGCAGTGGATAAAGCCGAAACCGAGCCCGAATTAGCCTATTCTATCAATGCTACAGCCCCGAAAATCATGGCGGAATCTGCCGAGAAAATTCAAGCTAAATTTCTCCATATTTCCACCGATTATGTGTTTGATGGTCGAAAAAATACCCCCTATTTAGAAACCGATCTAACTAATCCTTTAGGGGTTTATGGACAATCAAAGTTAAGGGGAGAAGAGGAGATTAAGACTGTTAATTCTCAGGCAATTATCCTGCGGACTGCTTGGGTTTACGGCAGTTATGGCAAAAGTAATTTTGTCAAAACCATGCTGAGATTAGGCAAGGAAAGAGAGGAGTTAAAAGTAGTTGTTGATCAGGTGGGAAGTCCCACTTGGGCAAAAGATATCGCCGCGGCAATTACTCAGCTTTTAATTAATGCCGATAATCCCGCAGGAATCTATAATTTTACTAATAGCGGTGTCGCCAGCTGGTTTGATTTAACTAAAGCGATTTTTGAGGAGGCAAAAATAAGCGGTATTCCCTTAAAAATTCAGAGAGTAATTCCCATTACTACTGCTGAATATCCTACCCCGGCGGCGCGTCCGGCCTACTCGGTTCTTTCCGGTCAAAAAATCTCGCAACAATTGGGTTATATTCCTTCCTATTGGCGGGATTCTCTCAAAGCTATGCTCAACCAACTATTTAATCTTTAAAACTATGAAAGCACTAATTTTATCTGGTGGTAAAGGTACGAGGTTACGTCCCCTAACCTATACTGGAGCAAAACAGTTAGTTCCCGTGGCTAATAAACCGATTTTATGGTATGGAATCGAATCAATTGTCGCCGCAGGAATTACTGATATTGGCATTATTATCAGTCCCGAAACCGGGGAAGAAATTCGTCAGACCACGGGCAATGGTGAACAGTTTGGGGCTAAGATAACTTATATTCGCCAAGATCAACCAGCTGGATTAGCTCACGCGGTTAAAACTGCCCAATCTTTCCTAGCAGATTCCCCCTTTATTATGTACTTGGGTGATAACCTAATCGAGGATGATTTATCGCCCTTTTTAGACTCTTTCCAAAAACAGTCCCTTGCTGCTTTAATTCTCCTGCGAAAAGTATCTAATCCTAGTGCTTTTGGGGTGGCAAAAGTAGATGAAACCGGCAAAGTTTTATACTTAGTCGAAAAACCCAAAGACCCCCCCTCAAATTTAGCTTTGGTAGGGATTTATTTTTTTGCCCCCACCATTCATCAAGCGATCGCATCTATTCAACCTTCAGCCCGGGGTGAGTTAGAAATTACCGACGCTATCCAAGAATTAATCAATCAAAATAAAGCAGTAGAAGCGAATAAACTGCTGGGTTGGTGGTTAGATACGGGGAAAAAAGATGATTTATTAGAAGCCAATCGGATTATCCTTGATACCAGTCTAGAAATCGCTTTGCAGGGAGAAATTGATGCTAATAGTCAGGTAATCGGACGGGTACAAATTGGTCAGGGTAGTAAAATTATTAATAGTACCATTCGCGGCCCTGTCATTATTGGAGAAAATTGTCACATTGAGAATTGTTTTATCGGTCCCTACAGTAGTGTGGCTAATGGAGTAAAATTAATCGATGCCGACATAGAACACAGTGTTATTCTCAAAGATGCCACGATTATTGGCATTCATCAGCGCATAGTTGATAGTGTTATCGGACGACGGGCAAAATTAGAAATTGCCCCCCAACGTCCAAAAGCTTTACGCTTTATGATCGGGGATGATTCCCATGTAGAATTAGTGTAGTTATCGGGGATTAACTGCCCCTTTAATTAATACCGGAAGATCGAGAATTTCCCTAGCTAATTCGGCGGCAGTTTCCCAGTTTTTCTGGCAAAGATTGACATTTTCAGGAGAAAAAAGCCGCCCTAACTATGCTATAATGACAAGGCTGACCTATTTTACCGTTCTAGAACTATGACGCAACAGTATCGCATTACCCTACTACCAGGCGATGGCATCGGGCCGGAAATCCTCGCTGTCACCGTAGAGATACTGAAAGTCATCGGTAAAAAATTTGACCTCCAGTTTGACTTCCAAACCGCTTTAATTGGAGGGGCAGCCATTGATGAAACCGGCAGTCCCCTCCCCGAAGCAACCCTGAGCGCCTGTAAAAATAGTGATGCTGTTCTCTTGGCCGCTATCGGGGGTTATAAATGGGATAATTTGCCCCGGCAGCAAAGGCCAGAAACGGGATTATTAGGCTTAAGATCTGGCTTAGGTCTTTTTGCTAATTTGCGTCCTGCCACCATTTTTCCGCAATTAATCGACGCTTCTAGTCTCAAACGGGAGATTATCGAGGGAGTGGATATCATGGTGGTCCGGGAATTGACCGGGGGTATCTACTTCGGTCAACCGAAGGGGATTTTTGAGACAGAAACGGGAGAAAAACGCGGTTTAAATAGCATGGTTTACTCGGAGTCGGAGGTGGACCGCATCGCTAAGGTAGCCTTTGAAATTGCCCAAAAACGCGGCCATAAACTCTGTTCCGTCGATAAAGCTAATGTTCTTGATGTTTCCCAACTTTGGCGCGACCGGGTGACGAAAATGGCCGCTAATTATCCCGATGTGGAACTTTCCCATCTCTACGTCGATAACGCAGCCATGCAGTTAGTCCGGGCCCCCAAACAATTTGATACTATCGTCACGGGCAATTTATTCGGTGATATTCTCTCCGATGAAGCGGCCATGTTAACCGGTAGTATCGGAATGTTACCCTCCGCTAGTCTAGGGACTGCTGGAGTGGGAGTTTTTGAACCCGTCCACGGTTCGGCCCCGGATATCGCCGGCCAAGATAAAGCCAATCCGATCGCCCAGATTCTCAGCGCTGCTATGATGTTAAAATATGGGCTAAATCAGCCTTTAGCGGCAGCAGCGCTGGAAAAAGCCGTAGAAAAAGTCTTAGAGTTCGGTTATCGTACCGGAGATATTTTCTCGGAAGGTATGACCTTAGTGGGATGCCAAGCTATGGGCCAGGCCATCCTAAAAGTTTTAGAATCCTAACAAAAGTGGCATAATCGGAAATCGTCGTATAACATTGATTTAATAAATATGTCAATTTAATCGTGGGGAGACGACTTATATGGTAGCCCTATCCCAGAACACAGAACAACAGCGTGTCGATATGGAAATCCCAATTTTATTAGATCCTACTGTCTTACGGGCAGCCAGACGCATTTATCGCATCTACTGTACCCTCAATAGCAGAGTTAGTAAACGTCCTTTCGGTGTCGCTATTAACCGCGACAATCATCGGGGCCAATTGATTTTTAACAATAAACCGATTCTTCTCCCCGGAGAATGTTTCGTCCCGATTAAGCAAATCGAATCGGAAGCCTATTAATTTTTGTGAAGATTTGCCCTGAATATCTTGCCAAACGTCAGCTAATACCCACTGGCGTAATTTTTTTGTCTAATATAAAAAGATGTTCGGGAATAATCTTAACTCTACCCTAATCCAAGACCTCGATCGCCTAGAAAATCGTCTTCGGGAAATTCCCCTCGAACCGGGAGTGTACTTCCTGCGCGACCAAAATGGCGAAATTCTCTACATCGGTAAATCCAAAAAACTCCGGTCTAGAGTCCGTTCCTATTTTCGTCCCAGTCAACCCCTCAGTCCCCGCATTGCTTTGATGGTGCGACAGGTGACAGAAATTGAATTTATCGTCACCGACACGGAAGCAGAATCTTTGGCCCTGGAAGCTAATCTAATTAAACAACATCAACCCCATTTTAATACTCTCCTCAAGGACGATAAAAAATATCCATACATTTGTATTACTTGGTCGGAAACCTACCCGCGCATTTTTATTACCCGCAAACGTGGCATAAATAACCAAAAAGACCGTTATTATGGTCCCTACGTCGATACCAGGCTGCTGCGCTACACCCTACACCTAATTAAACGCACTTTTCCCCTGCGTCAACGTCCCCAACCTCTTTTTAAAGACCGTCCCTGTTTAAATTATGATATCGGTCGTTGTCCGGGGGTTTGTCAAAAATTAATTAGTCCCCAAGATTATCGGGAAACCTTGCAGAAAGTGGCGATGATTTTTCAGGGAAGGACGGGAGAATTATTAGAGAAATTAGCAGCAAAGATGCTAGAAGCGTCGGAAAACCTAGATTTTGAACAAGCGGCCACGATTAGGGATCAAATTCGCGGATTACAGGCTCTTAATACCGATCAAAAAGTCTCTTTACCCGATGATACCGTATCCCGGGACGCGATCGCTTTAGCTAAAGACGAGCAGCATTGTTGCATACAATTATTTCAAGTGCGTTCCGGTCGTTTGGTGGCACGTTTGGGATTTTTTGCCGATAGTCAGTCCGCAAACGAGGGAGAAATCCTGCAAAAAGTCCTGGAAGAACATTATTTATCGGTGGAAGGGGTGGAAATTCCCAGCGAAATCCTGTTACCCTGCGAATTACCGGAAGGTGAGGTGTTAGCGGGGTGGTTAAGGGAAAAAAAAGGTCGCAAAGTCGAGTTAACTGTACCCCAACGGCAAAGTAAAGCGGATTTATTAGCTATGGTCGAGAAAAACGCTCTTTATGAGTTAGAAAAGACGAAAAGAAGCGCTGACCGGGATTTACAGTCTTTGCAGGATTTAGCGGTAATTCTCGATTTACCAGCGCTGCCCCACCGCATTGAGGGTTATGATATTTCTCATATTCAGGGTTCTAATGCAGTCGCGTCGGGAGTGGTGTTTATCGATGGGGTGGCCGCTAATCAACATTATCGTCACTATAAAATCAAAAATCCCGAAGTTAAAATCGGCCATTCCGATGATTTTGCCAGTTTAGCAGAAGTAATTCGGCGGCGTTTCCGTCTTTATGCCGAAAATACCGATAATATTGCCGAAAGTGATGATTTTCCCGATTTGGTCATGATTGATGGGGGAAAGGGACAATTATCGGCAGTGGTGACAGTTTTAGGGGAGATGAATTTATTAGAACAGGTAAAAGTTGTTAGTTTAGCTAAACAGAGAGAGGAGATTTTTTTACCGGGGGAATCCCTTCCTTTAGAGACAGATAAGGAACAACCCGGAGTGCAATTATTGCGTCGAGTCAGGGATGAAGCGCATCGCTTTGCTGTTAGCTTTCACCGACAACAAAGGATGCAAAAAAGTCGCCGTTCCCGTCTTGATGAGATACCGGGGTTAGGTTTTAAGCGACAAAAAGAGTTATTAGCTCATTTTCATTCTCTGGATTATATTCGCGAAGCTTCCCTAGAACAATTGCAACAGGTGACAGGAATTGGGGAACAATTAGCTAAGGAAATTTATAATTATTTTCATCCTAGGTAGGGATAAGCTGTTGAAGAATATCTAAGGCTTGACGGGGGGTTATGTTGACATCCTCACCGCCGTAAACGGACGGTGATTCCTAAACCTCACGATTTAAGTTTCTGCTTCAACCACCGTTGCATACCACGGTTAAAAAACCATGTACTGTCTTACACAAAGTCCACAGACTTTCGCGACCTTTC